>CAXDQP010000102.1:0-7247 GCA_963991335.1 uncultured Flavobacteriales bacterium | reverse complement strand
GTATCATTGGTATGAAGCACCGAGACGAACATGGTATCTGTGAGGTTGATGTCGAAATCGAAGCTTACGAAGTTGTCATCGACCAACGTCTCCTGGTGCAGCAGATTCCCCTCCGAATCGGTGAATTCCCATTCAAACACATTCTCTGAATGAGGCCAAGTCAAGTATCCACCTGGGTGGTATAAATTGATCATGTTCGTCTGAGAACAGACATTGCACACAAGCCCTATAAGGTCGCAATCGACCGTTGTAATTACCTGCGCTCCTGAGGATGGCACAAAGCCTAAAATGGCTGCAATGACCAGGATTATTTGATGTTTCATATCCCCGAAAATATCATATCACGCCCTTTTTCGTTTCACGTCTAAGGGTGAAACAACCTTATTTCACGCACTGTGCGAAGATTTCCTTTTCACCATTATCCCGAAAAGCCTTCAGTCACTTGGTTTCTCAGAATGCGCCGAAAGGTTCATCGCTTTATGCAAAAGAGCAATTTTCTTATACTTGGTTTCTTGCACCGAGAAGTAAACGTACATCCGGCGCAATGATGATCCGATTCCATCTACACTGAGGCAGGCATTTTCCGCAATTTGGGCATTGGTGCTGGATGGGTCCTTGAGCAGAATATTCAGCACATTCCAATCGGTTTCGTTTAAGGTGCGTTCCAGTGAGGCTTCGATCCGGTCCCGGTCAAGCTCGAAGCCATTGGAATCCACCAACACCTGTCCTCCTCTCGATTTCCGCAATTCCTCAATTTGAGCCAAGAGCTGCTCTCGGCGCTGAAGATGTTTCTTTTGATTCTGGAAAATGTAAGCGACAAGTGCAGCAACCACCGACATAAAAACCAGGATCAGCCAGAGCAGCGTCTGCAGCTGCTGAATGCGCATTTCGCTCTTTTCCTCGCGTCCTTTCATCTCCAAGGCAAGCATCTCATGCTCCATCTCCTTTTCGTTAGCTGTGCGCAAGACCTAGTGGTGATTCTTGAGCTCCTGAACGCTGGCAGAAAAGACCAAGTAACGCTCATGCATATCCAGCGCAACGTCCACCCGACCCAGCTTCTTGTACCCGCGGTAAAGCAGTTCGTACAGGTCCCGTTTGGTCTCATTCCCCGATAATTCCAAAAGCTTCACTTGGATGGCTCGGGCACTTCGAAGCGCTCCCTCTGTATCCGTGAGCATTTGAATTTCCGCCAATTTCAATTGGTCTTTGAGCACTTCGAGTGTCGCACCAAGCTCCTGGTGCATTGCCAACCCCTGCTCTGTCAATTTCTTGGCCTCTGCAACTCTGCCCAAGTCCGAGCACAATACAGCCAAGTTGTCATAGCATGATGCGAGGTGAAATCTTGCGTCGGCTTTTTCCAGCAGCTCAAGCGCTGTGAGGTACAATTGTTCGGCGCGATTCATGTTGCCAAGCTTGTACTCACACAATCCCATATTCATTTGGAGTATTCCACTGAACCGGTCGCTCCCATCGTCCCCCATCTCCACAAAAACATCCTCGTAGTACGTTTTTCCCAGTTCATAGTTGTCGATCAAAACAAACACGTTCGCGAGCGCCATTCGCACGTTTCGTTGCCCGCGGACATATCCTGCGGATTCATAAAGGCGCAACGCAGCGGTGTATTGCTGGGTAGCCTTTAAGTAATCGCTGAATCCGGCATATACATTTCCTCGATTTGCCATGGTCGAGCCCATGCGCAGCGAATCCCCTAACGAGGCGGCCACTGCACCAGCTTGATCATAAGCCAACAATGCCTCTTCATTCTTCCCTTGGTAATTCAGCAAGTTGCCTTTTCGGTTGAATGCTTCAAACAGGATGAGTGGTCGGTTCAATGCTTGAGCTTCCGCGCGGAGCTTTTCCAGCTGAGGAAGCAAGGAATCGGGATACCGCTGGTAGAATTGCCGATACAACTTGTCAAAGGCCGAGAACCGCTCATCGCTGGGCTGCGTCTCGTCCGACCACACGGTCATCAAACTGTCCATCGCCGGCGGAACAGCGGCTGTAACGTTGATCGCAAAAGCAGTAAATGCCAACCATAGAACAGTGCCTGCAGCTAAACCAGCACCTCCCTTCATCCTTACACGTTTTACCAATTTACTCACTTTCTTTAGCCGAAGGTAAGCTCTCCTTCCAGTCGAACAATGAAGAAACGTGACTTAAGCTTTCAAGGTTGCATGGCTCACTTGCGATTTTAAATCAAAAAAAAAGCCCGCACGAGGCGGGCTTTTCTTCAGCAGAATTGCGGCGATCACTGAATGATTACGCGCAAGGTTGTTGATGCAGTTGCACTTGAAGTCAATTGCAAGAAGTACAGGCCTCGTTTAATGCCGGCCAGTTCAATTCGGGTTGAACCTGTGCCATTTAAATCGCGCACAAGACTGCCTGACATATCAACCAATCGTCCCGTCCAAACGGTATTTGCTTCGAGTCCAGAAACCATGAAGTAGTCGGTGGTTGGGTTGGGATAAACGTTGGCATCCGCGAACACCCTATTTGCTTCATTCACACTGTTGACCGAACCACTCTCACCACCATCAATTACGTTGATGGTAAAGCCTTCGACAAATCCGTCCAGCAAGCCCAATGAATCTACTGAGATTGATTCACAATAGCTGTCTGAGCATCCCGCTGCGTCATCCGTTACCGTCAAACACAGGTTGTAAGGACCGTCTGTGATGTACTGCCATGAGGTGAAAGGGTCGTCGCTGGTTCCTTCGTCTCCGAAATCCCAAGCATAGCTCGCATTGATGTTGTAGTCGTAAATCGTGATGTTCACAGCACCGGCAATGGGAGTGCCATTGGGGGTGGTGGCTTGAGCAACATCGAACGTGGCATTGCATTGCGCATCGTCACCTTCAGCACAGGCTTCGATACCTTCCACGCTCTGTGGTGCTTCGAGTTCAGAGGATTGATCCACGAGTAACTCACCACTCGGACCGTATACAAGGTAACCACAGTATTCTGCATTGATGAGGGGCTCCGTGATAGCGAAGCCAACCGCGCCTGTGTTGATAGGTACAAAAGCTTTGCCTTGCCAAAAGGCTGACCAGCTAGGGGAGTAAGTGCTGAAAGGACCGAAATCGATGGTGGCGTAGCTGCCATATTCGTACGAGAAGACTTCAAGAGCTCCGCCAAACCATCCTTCTTGGGATTCATCGTTGAAAAGGATCTCCACATAGCCACACGAAACATCCGTATCACAAGGCTTCAAGCCAAATACACTTCCAGCTCCAAAATTCGTGTCGTCTACGGTCGCAAACAGCACATTGCCGTTTTCATCCACGACTTCATAAGACGGCCATCCGGATCCGTTCGTATCCGTGAAGAGGACATCGATTACGGAACCTTCGTTTGCAGCGAACGAAAACGTGCTCGTGCCGAGCTCTTCAGGAAATCCATCAAAATCCGCATCTGTAGCCAGCTCGTTGTTGGTTTCGGAGGCAATCATGATGCCATCAACATAAATGTCCACAGTGGATCCTCCCCAGTCTGCATACGAATCTGAGTTGAACAAGTTGATGGTCCAAGTTCCGCAGGTTCCTTCCACGACAGGAATGTCCAAAGGCAACACTTCGGCCAAAGAATGCACCACCCCATTGTAGGCGAGGATGTCCACAATTTCAATCGCTGCTCCTGAAGCTGTCGCACCGGCATCGTCAAGTCCAATCTCGATGGTCTCTCCACTTATGGTTGTCAAAACTTGACCGTCACTCAAATCTCCACTCTCGAAGACACCAACAACAATGTGGCGTTCGACGAACTCGTCCACGTTTTGTGAATTGATGAAAGCAGCAGCATCCGAATAGCCAATGGACAGCGCAAACGCAGTAACGGCATCATCAGAAGGAGCAAAAACGGTGTACGGGCCCGGGAGGGGGTCCCCATTGTTGTCATCCTCGGCTTCCAATGCTTGAGCGCTCAAGTATTCAACCAAATAGGCATTTATGATGCCCGAAGTGAAGGCCGTGTGTGCTTCACTTTGGGCGATCGCCGTGACGACGGTTGCCTCAGGATAACCGCTTGGAGCCATTGTTTTGTCGATCACGTGAATGACACCGTTGTCTGCAGTGATGTCTGTTTGAATCACATTGGCATCGTTGATCATAACGCCTGCTCCCACAGAGACACTGAGGCTTTGGCCTTGCAACGTAGGCAGCGACATGCCGTCGGCTAGATCCGCCGCCATGTAAGTGCCTGGCACGATGTGGTAATTCATTGCCGTGGGCAAATCCGAAAATCCAGCCAAGTCCCATTGATTCAAATTCATCAATGCCATCACTTCTTCTACGGCTTCCTGGTTCGGGACAAACACAGTGTATTCGCTGTCTTCGTCGGAGAGCTGGTCGATGTTCAATTGTTGGAACATATAACCTGAGTTGAAGCAGCACGGCTCCGGAACAGAGTCGTTGGCATACATGATGCCGTTCAAAGCGTCATCCACAGTGTAAGCCCATTGAGCGTTGGCGCCTTGTCCTAAGGTGAAGGCTAGGCAAATTGCTGTGCCCGTTTTGAGAATATTTGAATTCATTTGAGAATATTGTTTGTGCCCCTTGTTACAACTCGCATCTGTATTTCGTGACCAACAATTCGAAATGCGACAATTTTTAGGTATGAAATAAACGAGAGCAAGTATGGATGGTCGTCTACCTGACAGATGAAGCACGCGAAAGTTCAAAGAACCGCGTGACACCCGCGGCGAGCTGCATCGTTCTAAGTTGTCCATCCCACTGCCTCAGTCCCGGACCATTCGATTGCTCACTACCGGCACTGCCTAGCGTTTGAAATCCCAAGGCCACCGAAGCGTCCAACCTCCATTCGGGTTGGAATTGATATCCTACGTACAGCCGTGTAAACGGAGACCATGCGATCCGAGAATGCGGCAAGTTGCCTTCATCAAACGCAACCACATTGAGAACCTCTGCATTCATAGCATCTTCATCCGTGAATGAGTGGCCGCGTGCTCCGGTGCGAAGAAGCAGTTGCCCTCCGAGTCCACCTCCCAGCGTCCACCTTGCAATCAACCATTCCTTGCGCCACTCAAATGGAATGACCAAGGCATTGACGTGATTGTAATTGCGAAAGTGACGATGATGAGAGGCCGTTGCCAACACAGGTCCTGTCTCCATAGCCAATGTATCCCCTGATATGGGATCCACATCAATTGAAATAAGACCAGCAGGATCTACGAATTCCGATTGCCATGTCTGCTCAAACTCCAATCGCTGTGCATAATCCAGCCAGCCCAAGCCTACCGACCATTGCTGATTTTTGAAGTTGAAATCCACCGCGATTCCCCCTCCTGCACTTGATCCCGCATGGAAATAATCACTGAACGTTCCGAGTTCCTCGCTATTGTACTGAAAATCACTCAATGTCAAGCCTCCAAATGCTCGAATGCCGAGATTTCTCGAAATCGATCTTTCCTGAGTAGCGTAGTCGTTTAGCATCGCTTCGACAGGCTCATTGCTCTTCGGAAACCGAAGATTTATAGGTCTCATCGGTGGGATCATTCTGCCCTCAATGGAACCATTGGATTCTGTTAATTCTCCCAGTGGGTTTTCGGCCTGGAGTGCTTTTTCGTCGTCTTCGGCATTACCTTCGATTTTGTCTAATCGGCTCTTCGTCTCTGTGCTTGGTTCATCCGAGCGTGACGAAGGTGACGAGCTCCTTGGTTGGCCATCCACATCTCCTAAATCTTCCTGAAGCTGCTCGTTTTCCCTGGAAACAATCATCGGCTCAGATGACGAGGCTGGCTGTGAATCGGACATGCCATCCGTTGACAAGCGATCCGCCGATACGGATTCAACTGCAATCGGCTCCGGCTTTGCATCCTGCTCCAATCCTTCATTTTCCGCAAACGGAGTGTACTCCGGCACCACTTCCAAAACTTCCTCCGAAACTTCCTCCGAAACCAATTCCAATTCCTTCTCGGATTCCTTCTCAGAGTCCACATTCAAGCCAACGCCAATGCCGACAACAACGCACAACGCAGCAACGCCAAAAGCAGTCCTGTTCACCCCCGTCGAATTCCCCGCCGCAGAAACGCTTTCGTTGGCAGGTTGACTCAATCCGGCCTGAATGTTATTCCAGAGTTCCTCATCCAATGAGGGGTTCGCATCCGCCTTGGAACTGCCCAATTTGGCTCTCAATATATCTTCAATCCATTTCATAGTCGGAACTTTTTTTGAGGATCATTTCATTTCCTTCAACATCAAATCTGGAAACAATCCATTGTTTAGCCCTCGAGAGCCGCTTTCTCGAGGTTACAGCCTTAATGTCCAGCAGCACTGCAATCTCGTCATGTGAATACCCATCAACAGCATAGAGCAGAAGTACTTCATATTGTTCTTTTGGCAATGCCTTCAAACGCTGCAGCAGTGCCTCTTCATCCAGCAGTCGCAAGACCTCCGGCTCTTCGGACAATGTGTGACTGATATCAAAGGGGGACTTTCTTTTGGAATCCCTCTTTCCTTGAGTGATCGCTGTATTCACAGCGATTTTGGTTGCCCATGTCTGAACCTTGCCCTTCCTTTCATCGAATTGATGCAGATTGCGAAAGATGCGAATGAACGCTTCTTGCAAGATGTCTTGCACATCTGTCTCCGACCAGATATACCTCCTAACCGCACTTTTAAGCCTTGGCAACAAATGATTGAACAGAGCACGCTGAGCAGCAGGTAGCCCTTCCAGACATTCCTGAACCAGGGACAAACATGGATCAACCTCGACAGGGTCATCATCCCTCATCCCATCTGTGATTGTCTCCATCGCTGAATCCGATACCGATGTTGGTTCACGGGCAATCCACATGAAGTTCTACGGTTACACCTGCTACAGATGAGGCGTTGGAATATAACTCCACGACTTCAGCAACTCCAATATCAAGACAAGGGAAGTAAGCAGCCAATGAAAACGCTGTTGTTCCCTCCGGGAGGTAATACGAAACGCTGGCACCAGCAGGAGGAACAACAACATAGGTCGGGCCTGCCAAAAATGGAGGGTCGCTTTCTACAGTAACCACAATCTCTGTGGCCATGTCATTGATGAGTTCCATCGAAATCAAATCTGCCGAATCCGAATTGATGCATTCACACTCCGATGAAACCATACCTGCTTCACCACCGATTCCACAGGCATCTCCCACGTTGAGCATCAAATTTGGACAGTCTACGGCTGCAATCTCCTCAGGACTGGGATAATCAATTTAGGTCTCGATGACGTCAAAAGATTCCATATCACAAACCACA
>CAXDQP010000101.1:0-7307 GCA_963991335.1 uncultured Flavobacteriales bacterium | reverse complement strand
ACACTAGATCGCTCGTCGGCAGCGTCAGATGTGTATAAGAGACAGCTCTACTTCTGTCAAACCCAAAGCGGCGGCCATTCGCGGTGCCGTATAGGCCTGGATGATGTCCAACCAAGGCAACGCCTCTTCTGGCCCCATCGTTGGGTTAAGAGACAGCTGTGTCGCAGCAATGTTGGAGCCGTTAGCAGTATCAACCATCTGCGTCATGGCCACATCCCACCACTGCCATGGTGAACTGTCGAAAGGCTCGGTCGGAGCACCATCAACGTAACTGTTTAAGACAGGATACAAGCCGTCCATTCCTTCGTTGATTTCATTCGCTGCTAGGGAAACGTAATCCGCCAAATTGAGCGATTGAAAAACATCGTTGTTGTTCGGTGCGTCGAAAGAGTTGATCAATGTGTGCACGCCATAAGCTCCTGTCACTTCAATCACAGGCTCTTGGGTTGTTGGTACAACCAAGACGCCCGTTCCGTATGGAGCAAACGGGTCATGTGGGCAATGAAAGCTCACCATCGCGGGGTCACCTGCATCGAGCCATTTATCGGATCCCAATGCCCCGCCCATGTTCATTTGAAAGTTGAACTCTGAGCTGTATTCGGGGTAGTGACCAATACAGAGCTGCAGACTATCCGGAGTATAGCCATCGTACTTGGCTTCCGGATCACCGTTGACAGACTCGATCACCATCGGGATGGAAGAACCGTCTCCCGGATCATACCAGAAGACTTCAATGGGGTTTCCTTCATTGTCCAAGATGATGTCATTGTAGTCTGCAATTGCGGCAGAAGCGAGGGTGATGTATCCACCTGTGCCGTCGCCGAACATGGCAACTTTTTCGGGATCAATGCCGAACGTGTTGTCCATTTCCGCTGCGTTCATGCGGAAGTACCGCACCGCTGTTCTCGCATCCTGAACTCCACGGTAAGCTGCGTTGATCAACTGGAACGTTCGTTCCTCCTGCGTACCTGCTAGGGGATTCCACCCCAATCGGTAGTCAACCGAAGCTGTTACATAACCCATGCGGGCGAAGCGTTCACATAACTCCACTACAGCGCTGTCTTTGCGAGTGCCCAGCGCAGAACTGTTCGCGTATTGCGGTAGAAAGTTGCCGGTGTGAAACACCAAAATCAAGGGGCGTGCTGTTTCCTCGTCACCTTCAGGTTGGTATACATCCATCAGTTGCGGCATGGCCATTGGGGGTAAGCCTTGCAGAGCGGGGATTACAGAAATGTTGACGGCATACTCAACGTCTTCCGTCACGGTGACATTTTCAAATATTTCATCGAGATAGCGCTCTTGGGCGTGCAATGCAAATGCCGCGAACACCATCATTAGGGTAAAAATTCTTTTCATGCTTTTGGGTGTTAAATTTTAGTTAAGTTACCGCGGTGCGGCAGGCCGAAGGCACACCCTGCGCGCTAGCTTTCCACCATGGTTATCAACAATTCCAGAGGCAGCAGTGGTAAATTCTAAAACCAGATTGAACGAATCTTCTCCCAGGCGCCTACCTTTCAAATTCAATCCCATCACTCTCATGAATCACTTCAAACTGTCCGCGTTTATCTCCATGATGTTTGGTTTTTGCCTTTGTCCGCTGGACGCTCAGCCAGAGCTTGAATCTTGGTTAGTCAATACCGATGGTGCAACCGGAGCGTTCTACATGAACAACGGAAACTTAGTAGACAACGGCATAGAATGCGATGTACAATTGGTCCAATTTTCAGACGGCAATGTATATGTGCATGCTACTGGAGTGCCGCGTTATGCCACAGCTCCTTACGGCGATGGCAATCCTTCGCAAGCGCAAAACGTGGATTATTTATTTCGGATTCCTCGCAACCCGGAAGAAGGTCCTACAGGCGGAACAGCCACAGGTTTAGGACATACCGCTGTCTTAATCAATGGCGTTCCAACGTTCAACGCACAAGACGCTTTTTCATACAACAATCAAAATAACTGGCATCAAAACGGCGGTTTCTTCGAATTGGCGGGGTTTGACTGCGCGAAAGGACATCCTGCCATGGGGAATTACCATCACCATCTAATCCCGTCACCATTCAGCAATTCAATGGAAGTGATCAATCCCGTCTGTGATGATTATCCGAGCGAGGGCCTCTTGGAAATTAATTCTGATGTACACAGCCCCATCATCGGTTTTGCATTTGATGGTTATCCCATATATGGGCCTTTTGGGTATGCAAATGAAGACGGTACGGGCGGAGTTGTTCGGATGGAAACCAGCTATGCTCTTCGGAATATTGCTGTGCGACACACCCTTCCCGACGGCACTGTTCTCGCTCCGAATCAATACGGACCAGACGTTGGAGAGCTAGTCACTCCTGCCATTCCGCCTGGAGCAGAAGCCGTGGAGGCGGTGTTGGGAGCATATGTCGAAGATTTTGAATACATCGCTATGCAAGGTCACTTGGATGTTTTCAATGGCCGAGAATGTGTGACGCCGGAATATCCCGCTGGGACCTATGCCTACTTCGCCACCGTCGATGAAAATTGGAACCCTCAGTACCCCTATTTCTTTGCGGCTTACCGCGGAGTCGTAGCCACCGATAATTTCGGCGCAGGTGGCCCTGGCGGCCCCGGCGGAACCAATGTCACCATTGACGAACCCGTTGAAAACTATGACGCCACAGCCTCGATTTTGGGACAACCCGGCAAGCAGTGGGTCATTTATCCCAATCCAGCTAGCAACCAAATCTCAATTGAAGGCGTGTCTCGTCCAACGCATTTTCAAATTCATGATACATTTGGTCGGATCGTTGGAAAGGCTACCCTGTCTGCAGATCAACCATGGGCATTGCCGTCACTAACGAATGGGAGTTATATCATCACTTCTGAAAACGGAACCCATCAAGGGCTGCATATCATTCGTTGATGAATTGGTCCTGTCAATTGCTAATTGCCAACTTCGCTTGTCTTACGTTGGCGTCCTAGACCAAGGCCCAAGGCCAATCTTCTTGGAACCAAGATGAAAGCTGGGCAGAGCAAGGTTGGTGGTTGGAGGGGGAGGGGTTTTGGCAACAACCGATTTGGATCGCTCCTTGGGAAAATGCTTTGGCCATTGCCAGCGAGGCCTTTGATGCAGACGGAGATGCTCAACCGCAGGTCTGGCGGGTCGAAGAAGATGGAACAACCTCACTGCTTCCAATGCCTGTCTTTGATTCGCTTGAAATCCGACTGAAACACATTCGAAGCGGTGCCGATGGAACCCTTTGGGCGCTGGCCAATGGAATCGGGGTGAGCACTGAAGAAAACAGCGGTCTTTCATCCGATTGGATTCAAATCAAATGGAGTGACGGCGAAAGCACCATGCCCGAAATTTCATTTCTTTCATTCGGATCACCTTTTCAGTCTGTACTTGGATGGGCTCCATCTGATGCAGACGGCACCAATGGCGGGCTAGCGTTGGGCTATGTCCTCGACCCATGCTGCTTTCACAAGGAGATGCCTGCACTAGTAAGAATGGATGAAAACGGCCTAGGCTGGACGGGTTTTGGGACAAATGGATCGCTCATCGTCGACCTTGGCAATTCCAGTGTAACCGATACCCTCGGCGTGGCTACCGGATTCAATCGGCACGAAATCGGAGGTTACTACACGTGCGCAGCAGAAGGACAAAACGGAAACTGGTATGCCGCGGGGGCCTATTCCAACGCTTACCATTATGAATTGCTTTTGGCCAAACATCTGGCCAATGGGCAACTTGACACCACATTTGGAACCAACGGCTGGGCGCATTTGAACATCAGCCCCGGCCAGAACCACAGCGCAAAAGCCATCGCATTGGAAGGAGAATCAATCGTGGTCCTTTTAGAAAACGAAATCACGGATGATCTGCCCGCCGGATGGAATCAGGTCAAATTCGATTTGAACGGTTCAGCCTTGGCAATGCAAACCATAGAGTTCGGAGAAAACTGGTCCTCCAATGGTTTTGTTGCATTGCCCAATGCTCAACTGCTGGGAATCGGCAGCGACCCCAGTGAAGGAACCCAAAGCACACACCTCGTCCAGGTTTTTAGCGAAGAACTGCACGCAACTCCTTTATTGCCGAATAACCCTTTGAGCGGACAATGGCACAATGTACTTGGGACCTATCACCCTGAATGGGGGCAACTCATAACGGTTGGCCAATGGGACCAAGGCACCTCGGGTCGTGTCTTACTTGGGTCGCGCTGGAGCACAGGTGCTGCCGAATTGTTATTCCCACCGACTTCGAAGCAAGAAATTGCATCACTGCCATTTCCAAATCCTGCAAACTCTGGATCGCTTGTGACCATTCCTTGCACCCGCGAAGAAGCGCTTCAAAGTGGTTGGGGATTGATGGATCAATCCGGAAAATCCATCGCCATCGAATGGCTAAGATTTTCACGCCAAATTCAACTCCCGATAACTTTAAGCCCCGGATATTATTTCATTGACCATCCCTTGCACACTCATCGTTGGCCATTGAAGGTTCAATGATAACCTGTATATTTCAGCATGGAAAAACGACAGAGACAGCAATTTTGGACACTTGCCTTGGTGGCAGCATTCTGCATCCCACTTCAAGGCGTTTTGGCCCAAAACGGAATAGGTTATCCCCCAGAAGACGTGGTAAAGGTCGCGGAGGTGATGCCCGTGCTGAAAACCTGTGCTTCCCTCGATGATCGCACCGAACGCGAAACATGCACCAATCAAGGCATGATGGAGCACGTCATGGAAAACCTCGTTTATCCCAAAGTAGCAGAAGACAAAGGCATCGAAGGAACCGTTTTTGTTCAATTTGTGGTGACCGAAAAAGGGTCCATTGGTTCAGTTAAAATGGTCCGCGGACCGGAAACATTCGAAAAATCAGCAGTCACTGTGATTGAATCGCTTCCCCTTTTCATGCCGGGCACCAACAAGGGAAAAGCAGTAAACGTGCAGTACGTGCTCCCCATTCGATTTGCCCTTGGTGAATGATTCCGACTCACCGAATCAGTTCCGTTTTATTTCTGATCTGCTGCATTTCGACTTCAGCCATTTTTAGCTGCAAGCCTGAGCCCAAGGCAATCATATTGCGCAAGCCGACAACAAAGCCGACCGCAGACCTCATCGTGCGCAAAGAAGTGCGTACGGTTGCATTTGGGAGTTGTGCGCACGCCGAACAGCCCATGCCTGTTCTCGATGTCGCAATCCGTCAAAAACCAGACGTTTTTGTGTGGCTCGGGGACAATGTATACGGTGACACGGAGGACATTTCGACCTTGGAGGATCAATATGAAACCCTCGGTCAAAACCCCCATTTTCAGCGCCTTGATTCCGCCACACGCTTGCTCGCAACGTGGGATGATCACGACTATGGATGGAATGATGCGGGAAGGCATTATCCGCTGAAGGAGGAATCAAAGGATGTTTTCTTGGATTTTTGGGAAGATCCTCGGGATGCGCCACGAAAAAACCGTGAAGGCATTTACATGAGTTATCTCTTTGATGGCGGGAAACAAGATGTTCATGTCATCCTGCTCGATACGCGCACGTTTCGAGATGACTTAGTGCGGTCTCAAAGCATCATCCTCAAAGGCAGCAACGGATTCAGCTACATGGCCGATTATGAACCTCACAGAGGTGAAGACTCGACCCTTCTCGGGACTGCCCAATGGAGGTGGTTGAAAAAGCAATTGCATGTTCAAGCCGATTACCGAATCATTGCCTCCTCAACACAATTTGGCGTGGAATGGAACGGTTATGAATCGTGGGCGAATTTTCCCAACGAGCAACAACGAATGCTCGAATTAATCGAAGAGGCCAACCAAAAGCAAGCCACACCAATCCCCACTGTATTCATCTCTGGCGATGTGCATTATGCCGAAATTTCAAAAATCAAAAGCAGGGATGGCTCAGTTGCCAATGCCGTCGTTGATGTAACCGCAAGTGGAATCACATCCACTTGGGATTTCGCGACGAACAATGCCAACCGAGTGGCAGGTCCCATCATGGAAAACAACGTGGGAATCCTCCAGCTGGGCCGGCCCGGTAAAGCAAGAATTATGGCTGAAATTTGGGATGCGACAGGGCAATTGCGTGTCGAACATTCCGTTCTTCCTTAGCCCTTGCACTAATTGACACTCATGGCCACACAACGCATTCTCATTATTATCTCCGCTCTTCTTGCCATGGTTTGCATTGGGCTCGGGTTGCAATTGTATCAAACCAATCAGACCGTTGTTGAGGTCCAGGCTGACAATACCGCAATTTCCCTCGAACGAGACCAGGTGTTGTTTGATCTGGAAAAATTGAGTTTTAGCTACGACACCCTCAGCACCGAAAATGCGCTGATGCTCGCCCAAATTGCCGATCAAAAAAATGATATCGGTCGTTTGGTTCAACAAGTTAAAAACGGCAACTGGTCGCTTGCTCGTGCCAAACAAGAAGCGGAGACCTTGCGCGGCATCATGAAAGGATATGTCGCTACCATCGATTCCCTCAACCAGTTGAACCTCGCGCTCATTGACGAAAACGACCAGATGCGAGCGCGTGTCGAAGAGGTTCAAGAGCGCAACGCCAACTTGGTAGAAAGGCAAGAAAACATGGAGGAGATGCTCACGGCAGGCGAAACGCTGCAAGCAGCTGAAGCATCGGCAGAAGGCCTCCGAATCTTGAGCAATGGCCGCCAACGGCCGACCACCCGTGCTTCGCGCTTGAACATGGTTCGTGTTTGCTTCACGCTATTGGAAAACCGCATTGCCAGCGCTGGATCCAAAACCCTGCATTTGCAGGTGAGCAACGATGCCGGTCAAATTCTCATGGGCGAGCAGTCCGCAAACGCAAATGCCCTGGGCAACCCGGTCAGCGCAACGCGGGAGCTGGATTACAACAATGAACGCATCGAAGCCTGCATATTCTTCATTCCGTCAACGGAGAGTGTCCCGGCTGGCATCTACACCATCAATATCCTCGAAGGAAATGAAGTGATTGGTTCCACCCAATTGGTCCTCTCTTAAGGAGTCTCTACCACGTTGGACAGGTGCTGCAGCTGCGCTTGCCTTTGGACTTGTGGTCCGTGCCAATAAGGTAACCCACTGCAAAGGCGGCCTCAGCAAATCCAATCCGCTGCTTCGCCCCCGAGTCACCCGGACCTTGAAGCCGAATCCACGGCAAGGTCACCCCTCCCGCATGCCCCGTGGCCTGGATGAAAAATCGCCTGTGCACCTGCATTCTAAGTCCCGCGTGCACCCCAAACCCTAAGCCTGAAAGGAGCTGGGCGTTCTATTGCCGTTGACCCGCCCACGTAAAGTCCGAACTGCAAACCTCATCGCCCAACCCAACCG
>CAXDQP010000100.1:0-7329 GCA_963991335.1 uncultured Flavobacteriales bacterium | reverse complement strand
CCTTTGACATGCTCTTCTTTGTCCGGTAAGGCCCCCATCTCGAAAACAACCGGTAATCATGTTGGAGTTGCAATTTCGAATTCGAATCCCGCATTTTTCAAATGAAGCATGGGCACCAATGCTTCTACAGGATGATTTCCTGTAGAAAAGTATTTCCCATTTTTCATTTTCAAGTTCTTGTTTTCTGTGAAGATTACAAGAACCTTGGAACGCTTGCCCGTGAATTTTGGAAGGGAGCTGTTCTCAAAATCGGTCTTGGCAGCAACGCCCATTTTCAAGGCCAATTTCGAAGGGCTGTATGAACCATCGGGCTCTAAAGTAGGCGCGATCCCCAGCAATTTCTTAAGCATAACTTTTGCGTTTTCAAATTCGAAACCAAAAGTAGAATGCAGGTGTTGGCTAAAAATTAGCCTATGGTAAGAAATCAATTCCTGGCCATCTCTGCTCGCACACGGCTCAAACTTTGCTGTGTCATTCCGAGGTAGGAGGCAATGTGATAATTGGAAATGGACTGTTCAATGTCAGGATACTGCTCAAGAAACAATTGGTACCGAGCAAGCGCGGTCAGTTGCATTTGATTCAAGATTCGTTTGTTCAGGCTTACGATGTGCCTTTCCAAGTTTTTTCTCTGGTACGGCTCAAACTCAGGAAATTGATTGTAGATCTCTTCCAGTTCTCGAGCGTTGAATTCAATGACCGTGGAATCCGCGATGCATTCCACGGTGAGAGACGCGGGGACATGTGTGTAAATGGCCGTAAAATCACTGATCCACCAGTCTTTGATGGCAAATTGCAGCGTGTGTTCCTTCCCTTCTTGGTCGGTGCAAAACGAACGGAGGCTCCCGCCCATAACAAAATAGGTTTTGTTCACCATTTGACCTGCTTGAATGAGAATATCTCCTTTGGACACTTCCTTTTCTGTGGCAATGGAATGGATGTGCTCCTCAGCTGCTGGAGAGAGCACAATGGCATTTTTTATTTTGCGGATTAAGTTCTGCAATGCGTCGGCTTTGGGAAGTGATTTAGATTCGAGGCAAGCGCTGCCAATCTTCAAGGCTGTTTGAGGAACTTGAATCCCCTTGATGTTTGAGCCGATTGAAGATGAACGATATACAGACCTGGCTGTAGTTCTGAAACGTCGATGGTGGAGCGTTCAAGCGCCTGCCCTGACTGGCACAGTTGGCCATGAAGATCAAAGATTTCCCACGTTGATTTACCGCTGGACAGCCCCGAAAACCAAAGTTGATTGCGCACAGGGTTGGGGAAGAGAGTGACTTGATTGATCACCACTTCTGGAGTGCCCATGCTGGAGTCCCACGTTAAAGCTGCGAGCACGGCTTGTGCCGCGTTCACTTTTCCATGTCCCCAAACGTGGTCTCCTTCAGCGGGTAGTGTCCCGGTATCCTCGTCTTCGCGGGCAGTTGATTCCAAGATGGATCGGATGTCGGCTGGAGTGAGTTCGGGGTTGGCTTCGAGCAGCAATGCGACCACACCCGCGACCGCAGGACCGCTCATGCTTGTGCCGGATAATCGGGCAAATTCGTATTCTGTTCCATCAAAATCAACGGTGCTCGTGATGTTGTACCCGCCGTCGCGGAACGAACTCAGGGAGCTCTCCACGCTCACTCCTGGGGCCGACACATTGGGCTTTAGGCGTTCATCGAGGGTGGGACCGTAGGTGGAGAAATTCGCCAATGTGCCACCCACCTCGGTCCCTACAGGGTTGATGTATTCGGAGGAATAAGCTCCTACGGCAATGACACTGTGGCCGCAAGCCGGTTGTTGGATGCCGTAGAACGGATCGCCAGCAAGCCATCCGGATTGGGCCGCTTGGAAATCCTGTCCCCAGTTGCCAACGTCATTGGAAAGGTGGGTGTGGTTCCAGGCGTGAACACGACCGTCTTCGCTCGTCAATTGCATTGCCACAGCGACGTTGGCGCCCCCTTTGCGGATGCGCATTTGCATGAACGGTCGACCATTGGCCGGGTGCGACGGCTCCAAAACGAGGTCGTAGATGATGGTGTCGTTGTTGACCACCTGAATGGTGTCCAGCAACAATGGTCCGTCGTTCGTGCTGTACATCGGGCTTTCTCCTACCACTGTGGATAAGCCAATGGTTAGCAGGAATCCCATCTCAAATGACTTACCAACTTCGCCCCACAACGTGAGATTTTGTCCCCATGTATTGGGATTGGCGGAGAGCGGATAAAACTTGACCCTTGATCGGATGGTGTCTCCGGGAGCATCAAAGGTGTGGTCCAAATGAAAGTCCACGTCACCGTTGTTGCCATTGGAGCTCACAAACACGACGCCTTCGTCGGACATGGCGTCGATAAATTGGTTGCTGAGTGAACTGCCATCGGGTGTTCCCCATTGGGGCAATCCCCAACTGTTGTTGATGACCAGTCGCTTTCCATCCGCTTCCGCGACGCTTTGCATCCAATCGTATGCATCCAATGCTGATGCCTCATCCACCATGAGCGTGGCAAACAAGAATTGAGCTGCCGGTGCCATCCCTTTGAGCCCTATTCCGGCACCGCTTCCTCCGGCAATTCCGGCCACGTGGGTTCCGTGTGTGGAGTATCCGTAAACGTTGGAGGTGTCGCTCTGCATCAGCTGGATGTCCAAGGCGGATTCGGCGACTGTGCCGTAACCAATATCACGAGGCGCAGGCCCCGCCTGACGGTATTGGTCCCAGACGGCGCGGATTCGTGAATCCGAGAGGGTGGTGTCGCGAAACATCGGATGCGTGTAATCGAATCCCCAATCGAGCACACCGATCAGCACACCTTCTCCGTGATACGGTTGTGGCAGATTGAATCCTGCATGTACGCTGTCCACCCGGGTTCCGTATCGGACTTTGTTGACGTCGGGTACGGCACGAGAAGCCAATTCGACAAGTGCCATCGGAGTTTGCCAGAGGACATCAAGCGCGTCCGCATTCACACGAACCGACGCAATGCCTTGTAGGCCTGCGGGCAATCGCCCAAAGAACCCGCCGGTTGCTTCACCGTGTACTTCTGCTACGGGATATGCTCCAGTGGCTTGCAACAGGCTTTTGGTGTCGTCATGCTTTGTGACAAGTGCTTCCAACTCCCAAAGCGCTTGCAAATCTACTTGTGCGATGTCTTGCGCTGCACTTGATGTCGAAACACAGACCAACAACCCTAGGAGAGATAATCGAGAATTCATAGAGCGAATTTAGCGACGTCGCATTTAACTCTTGCCTCGTCGGACCAAGGACAAGCCGAGGACTAAAAAGTATAGTCGAGCTTTAGGCTCATCTCTACAGCCGGAGAATCAGCATTGAGTTCGAGTGACTCTGGCCAAAGGTTCAAGGAGTCAGCCATGATGAAGTCGAGGGTTGAAAGGCGAAATGTGGCCAAGATTTCCGGTGGAGATGCGACCTCATTTGAATCGATGCCATCCAATTCCCAAAGGTCAAGCAGCAGGGAATCGCCAAAGTGCATGTGATTGTCCAAGTATGGAAAGTTAGACTCGCTGAAGACGACTTCATTTCCAGAGGCATTGGGGTAGGCAAAAGATTCAACATAGTCTCCCCAAGGAAGACTTAAGCCAACGGCGAGATCTGGCCAGCAGCCGGGAACAGTCTGCGCTGAATCCCAAGCAGTTTCGCCTTGAAAAATTGGATAGTTCGTGATACGAATCTCTGTGATTCGGATGTCTTCTGGTGCAATCGCGGTCTCACAATTGACTCCTGTGAATCCGTCGTCGCAAATGCACGTCCCGTGCAGGCATTCCCCACCGTTCATGCAGTCGATGCTTTCGCATGGTCCATTGCTCGATTCTTTGTTACACCCGAATAAGACTAATATTAAAAAACTTGCGTGGACAAGTACAATGAGAGCACTAAAATGTTGCATTTATCAGTGGTTTATTGCTAATGTTAAATTAATAATTCTTTAGGTATGAGAAAAGCGCTTCTTTATTTCGCTTTAATTGTCTTTGGCACTTCGTGCATGAGCGAAAAGTACATGGTATCTCCGCCATTCACAACGGTGGACAACATAGCGAAAGTTGCAGTAGGGATGTCTACAGCGGATGTCAACACCACGCTGGGTATTTCCCCCTATGAGGTTTTGTCAAATGTGGATGGAGGCGTTTGGATGTCATACCATTACCGTGTTCAGGAGCACATTATTCCCATTACGTCTATGGCACAAGGGCTTGATCAAGTGGGGCCGAATAGGAAGCCGGAGTCTGTTGACGACCTTTCTGCTCAGAATTCTGGGGCTTTGCAATTTGGCGATTGGGGCACCTTATACGTTCTCTACGTTGATGGTGTCTTTAAGTCCTCGGTATCTGAAAAGGGCATGCAGTTGGGCAACGAGCTACAAGTTGTAGAGGGGAGTATTCGCAATCATGCGCAAGAGGCACCTGTTTTCATGGTGAAAGGAAAGCCGTACACATCAGAAGCAGATGGGACGCTCGTTTCGCCCGACCGTCGTTGCCGCAAACAGCGCAACAAGCGGAGCGAACAATAAATAATGGTTGAATAAACTGAAATAAGATGACACATTATATCAAAGCATTCGCGCTCACGGCAGTTATTTGCTCTGGCGCATTCGAGCTCCATGCTCAAGTGAAAATTGTCTCGGGCAATGAGATGAGCTTTATCGACAGCACAGACCGCAAATCGTATCGCTCTGCACAAGCTGGTGACATTGCGATTTTATTGAACACGAAAATCAATAGCGACTTCTATTTTGATGAAGTAGGGCTTCCATTCCTTGAGCATGAAGAAACAGGTTCTGACGATTTTCTTCAGCGAATTGCCCCTGCTTTTCGCTATTACCTCTCTTCCAAGACAAGTGTTTCTGCGGGGTTATTGCTCTCCCGTAGTGCTCAATCGGTTGTAGGTGAAATTACAGACGCGGAGGCTGAAAATGGGGAGCTTTCGAACATCGAGCAAAGCTATGCTTCGCGCTCAATTTCGTTGAGACTCACTTATGATCGTTGGAATAAGCCGATTTATTTCAGGAAGTTTAATCTGGATTCATATTTCGGTATGGCAATGAGCATCGGCCGGAATCGATCGATTGAAGCGTCCAATGAAGATTACGCGAATGGCGATTTTGATTACCGCACGTTCACTACACCTAGTGGGGTGTTTGGGGGTGAGTTGTACACAGGATTGATGGTTAGGTTTGATTTGTTTTCCATTGGAGCCGAATTTTTAGGTCTAGGTTTTGACCAGCAGTTCGGCTTTGGAGCCTCTGAGGTAAATTATTCATATGATTTGGATGAACAGAATGATGCTGGGACTTATTGGATTGGCGGGAACGGAATGCCGGATCAGTTTTTTGGTCAGCAGTTTTCATCGTTACGAGCAAGAAGTTCTAAAATGTCCATGTACCGTGGCATTCGAATCATGGCTGTTTTGCACATCAACTGATTGCATTGGGCACATTTGAAATTTAGAATAGGGGCGCTACAAGCGCCCCTATTTTTTTAAAGTCAGGGAAATGAATGCTCAATAATTCGAAGAGCTGATGGCTTACTTCTCGCGTTTGAAGTAAAATCGAGTAATGAAAATACCATTGCCGTCTTTCTCGCCTGCATCAGATTCAACTCCCGAATTAATGCTGACCAATTCCCATCCATCAGCCATCATTGCATTGACCTTACTATTGATCACGGCATCATTGGCCGCTATATTTTGGAAACGAAGTCCAGCGAGGCTGTAAAAATTGAGCAGTTTTATTTCTTCAAATGTTTCCATTCGAATGTCCTTTCGGCTCGATTTGTTCCGTCCATCTTTTCCATTGATCGAGACGTAATCTTCGTGATTTCGTTCTTCCGTGGCGGATATGATCCGCGAACGTCCAGCTCCGCCGGGAACGATTGATTCGACGACTGTAAAGGAAGTAAATTCGTACTGAGCCAAGATTGGTTCATCAATGAGAGCCAGGAATGCAATGGAAAGGACCATCGCAGAAAAACGAGGAGTGAGGAGATTTTTGATCATAATCTTAGGGTTTGATTGACAGCAAGTTACAACAAATAAATTCTAAAAAACAGAGCATGGTTTAGGCGTTTTGTTTTAAAAGAGGCGCTCTGGATGTTTTTCTGGACCTCATCATTCTAGTCCTTTCTGAGATGGCTCGAATGTTGACTATTTGAATCCAAGGAATGTAGCTTTGAATGTCAAATCAAGAATCCGGTTTAACTTGGGCACAACTGAAAACTGGGCCATGACAAAACAGACGATTTCCCGTACCACTCGATTCGTGTTGATCTGTGCTTCCGTGATGTTCTTCATGGCGACGGTACCATGCAGCGTGACCGCTCAGGACAACGACGGAATATTCACCATTTACCTGGTCCGACATGCTGAGAAACAGTCCGACTCGAACGATCCGCCACTCACGGAATGTGGAATTGAGCGGTCCGAAAGCTTCAGAACCTTATTTGAAACGGTGACGTTGGAAGCCGTCTACAGTACAGAATACAGACGCACCCAGAGTACGGCATTGCCGACAGCGACGAATCAAGGGTTGCAGATTCAGTCATACGAGCCAGACGCCTTGGGGAGGGTCGCAGAGGAATTGATTCGCAATGGGCAGGACGCATTGGTGGTTGGGCATAGCAATAGTACAGCTGTTCTCGCGGGAATCCTTGTGGGGGAAGAATTGGGGGCATTTGACGAATCCATTTACAACCGGGTGTACCAAGTAGTTGTGTCGAAGGATGATCGGCGCCTCCACGTGTTGCACACCTCATTTGATTGTTCTGGACGTTAAAGCAAAAAAATCCCCGCGACCATGACCGGTGCGGGGATTTTGAGGCATTCAGTTTCGAGGAGTTCTCCTCAGCCTGCTCAGATTTTGATGATTTTGAAGTTTTTTTCAAATGCCTGCGTGGAGCATTTGACGAAGTAGGTTCCCGGGCCATGGCCGGCCAACGAAATCGTTTTGCGGTTGCCTCCATGCGGAATGGTACCTGTTTCGAGAACTCGCCCCAACCGGTCCAAAACAAGAATTTGCAGGGGCTCAATCCCGTTGCCTGAAGATTCAACCTCGATGTTGAATTGATTGCTCGTAGGGTTGGGGTAAACCTTGATGGTCATTCCATCGTTCGCCTCTTCGGCAACTGCAACAACGCCACTTGCGACCAGCAGCCGTTCGAATTCGAAGATGCACTCGCTGCTCTCATCCACCACCACAACGTTATACTCGCCAACGGGGAGGTTCAGGAATGTGCCCGATGCCACAAAGTTTTGACCTCCGTCGATGCTGTACAGGTAGGAATCTGCTCCCGACAAGGATTCGATTACAATGGAACCAGCCGTGGTCAAAACCGAATTAG
>CAXDQP010000099.1:0-7344 GCA_963991335.1 uncultured Flavobacteriales bacterium | reverse complement strand
AAAGTGCATTGCTGTACTTCTCGTGTTCCCATAATTCGGTGGCGTTTTCCCAGTGTTCTTTCGCTGCATTCCAAGGCGTTGGTGTTGCGTCTTGAGCGATACTCTGTTCACAAATTGCGATGAGCAACGCTCCTAGGAGAAGCAGTCGGTTGTGGATGTGGTGCATAAGAGGCTTCAGATATGTCCCACCTAAGGTCGTTTTTTTAGGCGCTTTGGCAGGAGAGTGTGTCCGAAGTTCTCAACGCGGGGCTGTGCCTTTTTCTTCCTTTTGGTATCACAAAAAAAGCACATGCAGAGGCATGTGCTTTTTCAACAGAACAAGAAGGGGAGCATCATTCATCTCCAGCCATCGGCGCGCCCTCAGGCACGTCAGCAATCATCACGCCAGCTGCTTCAAATGCGAGTTCGTAGACGGGCTCGTTCACCGCTTCGATTTCTGCTGCGGTGGCTCCAGCATCTTCCAAAAGGTGCTTTTGAAGGTCCACCGAAATGGTGTCGTAAAACGCTTCGCCGTAGAAATAAGTCTTTTTGCCTTGAACGCTGTCTTTGGGGACAAAAAACGCATGGTTTTTCATGAAAACGCGAACGGCCTCGTTCACTGCACCTTTAACGGTCATCCAGCATCCCATTGTCTGGCAGCTCTGTATGATTTCTGCTTCAAAAATTCCAACTGCACTGCCTGATTCTGCAATCATCGCTGCTGCGTTTTGCACCGCAAAAGTTGCAGCATTTTCGGGGATGTCCTCGCCATAATGAGACCAATCAGGAGCTAATTGTCCTGCATCATTTGGAGAATCGGTTGCATCGCAACTCATAAAAAAAAGAGGGATGCCGAGGAGAAGGAAGTGAATTTTCATGGTGCGAATTTCGGAGATAAGGTGCAAGTTTCGGTCACTATTTGAGCCGAATTTCAAACTCGGTTCGACGGTTGCGCGAGCGCCCTTCATCAGAGTCGTTGCCCATGATGGGAGCGGTTTCGCCCTTTCCTTCGTGGCTAATCCGTTGGCGTTCTACACCATTGCTGTGTAGCGCTTCAGCTACTGCTTTGGCTCGCTGTTCAGAAAGCAGCTGGTTGGCTTCCCGTTCACCGCGGTTATCCGTGTGACCAATGACATGAACGCCGATCGCTTCGTTCCGAAGGAGGTAGGCCGAAAACAGTTCGAGCATGAGGAGGCTGGTCCGGTTGATGGAAGAAGAGTTGGTTTGGAATTGAATCTCACCAATCTCGAATGCTTCGCCATTTTCAGCCGGCTCCAGATCAATCATCGTCACCGTGTTATTGACCGGTGCATCGTCCTTCTCATGATCGAACAATACCTGAGCTTCAAAAGCAATTCCGTCGGCCTCGGCAATGAGCAGAACATCCTCTTCAGCGCTCATTTGCACAATCGAAGCAAACCGTCCGTCTTCCGCATTGATTTTGACTTTTTCAATCCGCCGCGACTGCGCGTATTGCAGGTAAAGTTTGGTGCCTTCGGGGATGTTTCCATCAGCGTCGTTGATGGTGCCTTTGACCACAAATACAGGGTCGGGTTGATAGCTTTCAGGCAATGGGAATTGCAGGATGTCAAGTCCTTTGGTGCCTGATCTTCTGCTCGAAAACATGGCTTCCTTTCCGTCGGCGCTAACCACCAGTCCATGTTCGTCACCTGTTGTGTTGACGGGTGCCCCAAGGTTTTTAGCATCTCCCCATTTTCCTGTGGAATCACGCTGACACATCCAGAAGTCATAACCGCCGCCTCCTGGACTCCTGTCACTCGCGAAGTACAGCGTGCGACCATCCGGATGCAGAAACGGCGCTTTGTCGTTGGTTGAAGAGTTGATGGGAGCCGGAAGCAGTTGAGCCTCCTGCCATGTGCCATTAGAATCCAGCGAAGTCTTCCAAATGTCCATGGTTGCATTGCCGGAGGCATCTGTGATGGAACGCGCGTTGACTGAGCTGAAAAACAACTCCGTGCCATCGGGGCTCAAGGCAGGTTGCGCTTCCCAGCCATCCGGAGAATTGAGCGCAGTAATTGGCGTCAAATCCCCCCAAAAGTAGATTCTCGTGCCGTCATCGTTGCGGTCGAGTAGTTGGTATTTGGCAAGAAACAAGTCAATGTTGTTGGGGAAGCCAGCCACGGGATTCTGAGCGGCGATGTATAGATCCATGTTATCAACGGATATACTCACCCCTCCGTAATTCAAGCCGTCTCGAAACGGATGGTCCAATGCTTGGCCGACTCCAAATGGGCTGTCATTGATTCGTTCACTGAGCATGAACGTCTCGATTTCTTTCGACACGACGTCCCCTTTTGCCTTGAACAAACCTTTACGGGTAAAGAATAGCATGGATCCATCAGGGGAAAGTCCAGGCAAATACTCATCGGATGGCTCGCTGATGGGAACGATGGACGCAGGGGTATAGGTGTCTTTGTTTTTCCAGAAATCAAGCAGGAAATCGATGTTGGGAAGAACACCTCTGACCTCTTCCGCATGTTTCTCATAGCGCTTTCCGAGTGCTTCCTCTGGTTCCTTTGGAAAGCCTAGAAAAGTATCAAACCAATCTTTGGCTTCTTGGTATCTCCCGTCGCCATAAGCCATCGCCCCTAACATGTAGTTCACATCAGCATTGAAGAAAGGGCAGAGGTCATGGAGCTGGGTCAAAGGTTCCTCTGCAGCCCTGAAGCTGCCGCGCGAACGTTTTATTTCATTGAATTCAAGCCGACCCCATTCATAGAGGCATTCCATGCAGTTTTCCTCGCGATCGAATGCCAATTGAAGAAATTCAATCCGCTCCGCTCGTTCATATTTGGAGCCATTCTTTCCCTTTTCAAGCAGTTTTTCTGTTTTCGCACTCAATGTTGATTGGCAGGGATCATCTTCATCGGGATCATCCTGCGCCACGAGGAGAGCTGAATGAAAGACGAGCATGCACACGGTCAAAAGGAATTGCATGCCGCGGATGGGGATTGAATGGTGTGCGAGACAAGGCATCCATTCTTCGGTTGAGTTAGCCGATTGCGTGGAGTCGCTCATGATGCTAATGGGCGCCAGTAGTTTCAGTTTGAAGCTCATTTTCAGATGCGGCAATCATGGATGAAACGGCGCCATCGCCCGTGACGTTAACCACCGTTCGGCACATGTCCAGGATGCGGTCAACCGGGAAGATTAACGCAATCCAAGCGGGGTTTAGTCCTACGCTTTCCAGTACGATTATCATGAGCACCAATCCCGCAGATGGAACCGCAGCGGCTCCGATGGATGCCAAGGTGGCAGTGAGTACAATCACGGCTTGCTGTGACCAAGCGAGATCTACCATGTGAAATTGTGCCAGTGCTACGACGGCGATGGCCTGGTACATGCTTGTGCCGTCCATGTTAACGGTTGCCCCAATGGGCAGCACAAATGAGGACGTCCGCGAACTGACACCGAGTTTTTCATGAACCGATTGCATCGTTACCGGCAAGGTTGCTACGGAGCTCGAAGTCGAGAAGGCTGTTAATTGGGCATCGCGCATGCCGGATGAAAAGCGCTTCCAACTTAGTTTTTTTACGGTCAAGCTCACCAGCATTGGATAAAACACAAAGACCATGATGGCCAAACCAAGAACGACCACGAGGCTATAGCGCAGGAGGAAACTTAGCAATTGCCGCAGCATTTCGGGTTCGGTTCCAGCGGCTTTGACCACTTGGCCAGCCATTAATGCAAAGACGAAAAATGGCATGGCCCGCATCACGACCCAGACCATTTGAATGAAAACTTCATTCAGCGAATCGATGGCGCGAACGAGGGGCGATTTCTTTTCTTCTGGAAGGCCAACAATAACGACCCCGAAGAAGATGGCGAAGAAAATGATTTGCAGCATTTTCATGTCCACGAGCGATCCGAAAATGTTTTTGGGCACGACATCGACCAGGGGCTGCAATGGACCACTGTTTTTGGTGGTTGTGGCTTTATTCAGCTTGTCCGATACCCAATCATTGTTTTTCGCTTCTTCTGCCGCAATTGCTTGCACCAGCTCTTGGCGTTCGGGGTCCTGCGAAAACTGAATGTCATCCAAGGCCTGAATGTCATTCGCATCGCGCCATAGCTCGTAACGGATGCGATTGGACTCCAATAAATCGGGGTGAGCGCCACTGCCCGGCGAAAAAACATTCACCAGCGCCAAACCAATGAGAACAGCAGCCATGGTGGTAAGGACATAGGTGACCAGTGTTTTCAATCCGAGCCTCCCGAGTTTTTGAATGTTTCCCAGGCTCGTGACCCCGCTAATAATGCTAAAAAGGACCAAGGGTACGGCGATGAGCTTGAGTAAGTTGATGAAAATGTCACCAAACGGTTGAATGTAATTCAGGGTGAATTCATTCCAGCCGAGGGTCACGCTCAACCATGCGTATCCTACACCGAGAATCAGGCCGATGATCACCTGCCAATGGAGTGCCAATTTCGTCATGGTACGAATTTAGTTCCATTGCAGGAAGTTTTGAACGCTTTAGTCCAGCCGTGTGGTGCGGTTTTTCAACCATTCATCCACCAATACTAACATTGCCATTGCTTCGACCAATGGCACCGCTCGAGGCAGAACGCACGGATCGTGACGGCCTTTTCCCTCAATTTTAATCGCGTTTCCATCACGATCGATACTTGGTTGTGCTTGCATAATCGTAGACACAGGTTTGAATGTGACGCGCATCACGATGTCTTGTCCATTAGAAATGCCTCCCTGAATTCCACCGCTGTGATTCGTTTCGGTGCGCGCCTCTTCTCCAGCCTTTTGAACCCAAATATCATTGTGTTCGCTGCCGCGCATTTTTGAACCTGCAATGCCGCTTCCGATTTCCATCGCTTTCACAGCAGGCAAACTCCACATGGCATGAGCCAAAACGGCTTGTAACTTGTCAAATACAGGTTCTCCCCATCCGGCGGGCACTCCGGTCACCACTGCAGAAATGCTGCCGCCAACGGTGTCTCCGTCGGCCTTTGCCTCGTCAATGCATTTTTCCATTGCCCGAGCAACGCTCACATCGGGACAACGCACCTCTGTTGCGTCAATACGGGTGCGTTCAAAAAAGTGCGGTTGAGCTTCGAAAGCAACGTTTTGCACGCGGTCGACATAAGCACACGCTTGAATTCCTTGTTTTGCTAAAATCAGGCGTGCAATGCCGCCAGCAACGACTCGGCATGCGGTTTCTCGGGCAGATGATCTTCCACCGCCACGGTGATCTCGAATACCGTACTTGGCGTTGTAGGTGAAGTCGGCGTGGGAGGGGCGAAAGGCCGATTTGATGTGGTCGTAATCTGTCGGGTTTTGATCGGAATTTCGAATGAGAAAGCCGATCGGCGTACCGGTTGTTTGGCCTTCGAAAATGCCACTCAACCATTCAACGCGATCTTGTTCTTTTCGACTGGTCGTCAATTTTGATTGTCCCGGTTTGCGGCGATTGAGATCGGCCTGAATGGCATCGAAGTCAACTTTCAATCCCGAAGGACATCCATCGATGACGCCTCCAATCGCTGCACCGTGCGACTCGCCAAAGGTGGTTAACCGAAAAATCGTTCCAAATGTATTGCCCGCCATGAGGTAAAGTTACGATAGCCGCTTGGCGATTGCTACCTTGCGTCCATGCGCATGTTATGGAAGAACATCAAAGGCCTTGTGGGAGCATATGAGTTGCCCCCAGCTTATTTAAAGGGCACAGAGATGCGGAGTTTCTCCTGCATTGAAGACGCCTGGTTGGCGATTGAAGATGGCAAAATTGCGGATTTTGGGCCCATGTCCGATTTTCCAGGGATTGTGGATTGGTCGGGATTGGAGGTAGTGGATTGCACCGGTCGATTCGCATTGCCCGCATGGTGCGATAGCCATACGCACTTGGTGTTTGCTGCGCCACGGGGCGGAGAGTTTTTGGCACGACTCGAAGGAAAAACCTACCAAGAAATTGCGGAAGCCGGAGGGGGTATTTTGAATTCGGCGAAGGCGCTGGAAGCGCTTCCTGAAGAAGAATTGCTGAGCAGTGCTCGGGTCCGTCTCGAGCAGGTCATCCGTCAGGGGACAGGGGCCATCGAAATCAATAGTGGTTACGGACTTTCGGCGGAAGCAGAGCTTAAAATGCTCCGGGTCATTGCAGCTTTGAAAACAGAGTACCCCATTCCGATTCGGTCTACATTCTTGGGCTGCCATGCGGTCCCAGCGGGCAAATGGACTGCGAAAAGTTGGACGGCCCATGTGATTGCTGAACTATTGCCCAAGGTGGCCGAAGAGCGTTTAGCGGATTATGTTGATGCTTTTTGTGAAACCGGGTATTTTAGTGTGGCTGACACCGAGGCACTGTTGAAAGCAGCGCACGCATTCGCGATTCAAGGGAAGGTTCATGTCAATCAATTCAATGCAATTGGAGGGGTGGCTATGGGAATTGATAATCAGGTGCTTTCGTTGGATCACTTGGAGCAATTAAGTGCCTCAGATCTTTCCGCTTTGGCCGTGCATGCCGCTTCTGACCAAGCTCCCATTTTTGCGTGTGCATTGCCGGGTTGTTCCTATTTCTTGAGCATTCCATACGCACCGGTTCGATCACTGTTGGATGCGAATGTGCCAGTGGCGCTGGCAACGGATTACAATCCCGGTTCTGCCCCCTCAGGCAACATGAGCCGCGTAGTGCAAATGGGAATGGTGAAGATGAAAATGCATCCGCTCGAGGCTATAGCTGCCGCCACCATCAATGGTGCGGCTGCTATGGGAGTTTCTGACGCAGCTGGAGTCATTGCGCCGGGGCGATCAGCCAACCTTGTTCTGACCAAGCCGATGAGCGGTTTGGAGACCTTCGGATATGCATTCGGTGAAGAACCGGTTGAAAAAGTCTTCATTGACGGAGTGCAACAATAGTTCAAACCCACTTTGGGGGGCATATTTTAGGGGGCACGAAACAATGCACCAAAGAAGACGATTATGCAGCAACGATTAGTAGAATGTGTGCCCAACATTTCCGAAGGGAGAAGAAATGAAGTGATTGAGGCCGTAGCCGGGGTCGTCAATCAAGTCGAGGGGGTCAAACTTTTGGATGTTGACCCGGGCAAATCAACGAACCGCACCGTGATTACGTTCGTAGGCCCACCTGAAACCATTGGGGAAGCGGCTTTTCAACTGATCAAGAAGGCGGCCGAGTTGATTGATATGCGGCAACACCGCGGAGAACATCCGAGAATGGGAGCAACAGATGTTTGTCCGTTTGTTCCGGTAAGTGGCGTGAGCATGGAAGAGTGCGTTGATATCGCTCGCGCATTGGCCAAACGGGGCGGAGAAGAATTGGGCATTCCCGGATACCTCTATGAAGCTGCGGCGCTTAACGAAGAACGGCAGAATTT
>CAXDQP010000098.1:0-7390 GCA_963991335.1 uncultured Flavobacteriales bacterium | reverse complement strand
GTGTGAGACCTTACGCCCATCCAGCCTTCTTCATCTGTTTCAGGTGGTGTTACCCGTCCCCATTTGATGTGGGTGTAGAGGTCCCGGTGCAACCACTGCCGCGTATCCGGTTCGGGTGCATTGCCCATTTGTTCATTGAGCTGAATCCGAGGTTCCAATGTGAACTGCTTCGTTCCCGGCACCCCAGATTCCCAGAGCTTCGCGGTTTTTGCCTGGCGTTCGTTTGGAAAAGGAATGAACATCCAATGGTCCTCCACGTCATCGGTAAATAACTCCGAGGCTTCATGGGCTTCAAGGGCTTCGAATACCATGCCATCAAAAAACACGACTTCTCCGGGAGCATATGTCCGAGGCAGTTGATCGAAGTAATCCATTCGAAACTTGACGTGGATTCCCTCGGTATAGCGATCCCGGTAACTGACGAAGTATTTGCCCATTTTGAGCGTGTCCCCCTCCATGATGAGCAAATCCTCTCGGTTGTTGAGCGATTCGTTCAGGGTACTGATATCACCAATTTGATTCTGGGAAATGATGTTCTTTTGGCTCGTACTCAGCACGGCGCCAAAAATGACCAGTCCAAAGCCCACATGCGCAAGCGGAGAGCCAATTTGCTTCCATTTTCCTCGGCCCAATTGCAGGATGTAATCGGCGTTTGATGCGGTTGCAAAGAGGGCCGCGAACAGCAATGCGACGCGAGGCAGTTCCCACCATTCAAAGGCAAATTGCCAGAGTAAACCAGCTGTCAGTAATACCGAAACGAGCAAAGGAATGAACAACTTGCGCAGCACGACCTGCATATTCGTATGCTTGTACTTCAGCCATTGCGCGAATCCGACGCCCAGCATAATGAGCACAGCCAATGGCACTTGTACCAAATGGTACGTGCGATCCAAGTCGGTGCCAGGAGCGAGATTGTGCGCGCTGAGGTCCCGAAGAAAATCGCTATCGAGGCTATCGCCCAAGCTGGCCAAAACACCGCTCCAAGGTTCCAGAAATGCGTTGAAAACCGGGAGGCTTGTTTGCCAAGTGATGTGTGCAGCGCTGACGAGCAGGAGCAGTGCCCCCACAAACATCCAGAAATCACGGCTCCAAATGGAGTCTTCTTCCTCGGTGCGTTCAATATCCTTGCGATAGGCTTTGACTGCCGCGACAGCAAGGACCAGTAGGAATCCCGTCAATGCTTCAATGACGTACCCTTTTAGGCAGATGAGTCCTAGAATAGCGATGGCGACAAGAGCGCGTTTCCTCCACACGCCTGGGCGCAGGAGCATCAGGTGCCCTAGGGCTAAGAACGACAAAAGATAGACCAAGAGTTGGGGCAAGATGCCGCTGTCTACAAAGCTGTGTACAGAAGTGTCCCCTAGAATGCCTGATTTCGTCAGGAAGGTGCTGTAAAGCACCAGCAAAAAGGAAATGAGGATGAAGTAATAGGTGCTAAAGAGCGCGAGTGGTTTCTGACGATTTCGATTGATCAACAACAAATGACCACCTGCTACGGTGGTTAACCAAGGAACGAGTGAGGAATTTTCGACCGGATCCCAGGCCCAAAATCCACCAAAGCTGAGTGCTTCATAAGCCCAAGCACCGCCCATCAATATACCTGTACCGAGGATTCCGATGGTGAAAAAGGACCAACGCAATGCAGGACGCATCCACGAGCGGTCTTCCCGATCTGCAAGACCTGCGATGGCATAGGCGAACGGGACGGAAGTAGCCGCGAATCCGAGAAAAAGAGTAGGAGGGTGGATGGTCATCCAGTAATTCTGGAGCAGAGGATTAAGCCCTTGACCATCTTCGAACAAAGGAAACGCTGTGAGGTAATCAGCACGCGCTGTCCAAGGCAAACCCGCGTATTGGGGCGCATCCCGAAGCAGCAAAAATGGATCAAGTCCCAATTGGAATTCGCCGAAGTAAATGCCCAATATCATGGAGGTCAAGAAGACTTGGATGGCGCTTAATGTTGCCATGGCAGGGCCAGTCCATTTCGTCTCTTTGCGAAGGAGAATCAGCCCCAATACGTTGTGCCAAAACATCCACAACAGAAACCCACCTTCTTGTCCGCCCCAAAATGCGCTAAAGATGAAGCGCATCGGCATCGCGTTATTCAAGTGCTTCCAAATGTATTGGAATTCATAGCGGTGGAATCCAAACAGGACGAAGACGAGGGCGATCACGGCGAACGTTGAAACGGCGTGAATTTGAAAAGAGCGTTTGCCCCAATCGTTCCAGCCTTTCAAGAATGAGATGACAGCTGCCAGTGCAGAGGCAAATGCTAGAGCGACCAAAAACCGGCCTGTCCAGGCGAGTAAGGTCCATTCTCCGATGTAATCGATATCCATTATGAGCTCGAATCGCCTGCCTCATTCATGAGGACATGATTGCTTTCGTTGTATTTGGAGGGGCATTTCATCAGCATTTCTGTCGCGTGAAACGCTCCGTCAATCATCGACCCATATAAGTCGATGGATTCACTGTTTTCGAGACCTGTTGGTTTTGCTTTTTCCAAAATGATTCGGCACGTTTTTCCATCCCGATCTTCCATCCAGAACACCGTTTGCCCGGGATCGACGATGGGATCGTAAATAACCGGCTCTTCACGAACGAGCGTGCCGGACACCTTACATTCTTCACCCGGTTCTTTGAGCGCTTCTGCAAACCCCACCGAGCGGCTCGTGCTGGTGAAAGTAGCGATAAAGGTTCCGACCAATATCGCGACAAACAACAAGCTCATAATGTGTGTCCTCTTCATGATGGCTCATAATTTTTCGAGTCCAACTTAGCTTCCAATTGCTTCAGGCGCGCCTCAGCCCGCCACATCCAAAGGCCAAATCCAACCAGAAGGATCAAGGCCACCGCCAGCACGACGAGTGCCTTTCCACTGCCAAAAAACCATCCTTCTAAGGGGTGGCTTTGAACAAGAATAAGATTCAATGCGTTCATTTTAATTTTTTGTTCAAGCGGATCATGCGCATGTTGATTCGGTGCATCCAAAGGCCAATGAGAATCCAGCCGATGACAGCGGGATAGAATGCCGCACGCAATGCACTGTCCAAATCATACGAGTTGAAACCTGGGTTTCCTCCTTTGCCCGGGTGCAGACTTTCCGTGAATCGCGGCAACACCATGAGCAGGATGATGAGGATGACAAAAGCGAATAAATTGTACACAGCACTCAAGCGCGCTCGAAGGGCAGCACTTTCGAGGCTGTTGCGCAAAACCATGTATCCAGAATAGACCAACACCGTGACCAAAGCACCGTTGAGTTGCGGATCATCAACCCACCAAGCACCCCATGTGAAACGCGCCCAAACGCTGCCCGTCACCAGCCCTAGAAACCCCAAAAGCAACCCCACCCTGACAGCCGACTCCGCTTTTTCGTCCTCTTCGGTCGCTCGAGCAGAGGCCAGTTGTTTGATGGAGGCGACAAAGGCGATTCCCATCAAGACAAACATTGTAAACCACATGGGAACATGAAGCATCAAATTCCGGATGGATTCTAAAATTCGGGGTTGATAGGGGAAGTGAAACGGCAAATCAGCTTCGTATTCCTCAACATCAATGCCGGCAAGGACGATGGACTCGTCGATGAATCGATCCGATAGAAACAGGCCATTTTCCAGCAGCAACGTGCCGTCCACAGAATGGTTGGTCAACACATCCCAAGATTTTGAGGGCACGGAATAGGGGAGGGTTAGACCGATGCGAGCGTGGGTATCATCCAAGACGTCAATCACTTCCAGCCGAGCCAGGTTGGCTTTGGAACGAACCAGCACCTGCAAGTCTTCCGGATTCTCGCTCCAATGTGTGCCGAATCCGGTCAGAAAGTACTCGGGCGTTTTTCGTTCCAAGTCGCTAGACATGACAGTTTCGTCGGTAGCTCGAAGCTCCAACAATCCAGGCCCCATCGGGACCGCGAAAACGAGAACCAATACATAGGCAATCAGGATAAAACCTCCAATTTTCCAAATGTTGTGAGCCATCTGCTTTTAATCACTCCAAAGATAAGGGAACAGGATGAAGCCCAATGCCCCAAAACCGCCACTTAATGTTCCCAAAAAAAGCAAGTTGTGCGCAGTGTCCGCAAAGGATATTCCATGCAGGATATCCATGCCATAGCGCGTTGCAATCAAGATGACAGGAATGATCAAAGGCAACCCGAGAACCGCGATCAATCCAAAACCTCCATTCGCCCGCACGGCCAATGCTTGAATCATGGCGAGGAGTGAGGCCAAGGCAACGGAAGTCAAGAGCATACCGATGAAAAAATAGATCGCTTGCATTCCGTTGAGGTGTTCAGTGCCCAAGAACAAGGTGAAGGCGATGAAAACGATGCTGCTCATTCCGCAAAGAAGCAAACTGAAAAATGTAATGCGTGCCAAAACCCATTCTTGCGGCCGTACCACATGAATCAAATAGGCACGCATTTCCGGGGCATCTTCCGGCCATGACTTGGCGACGGCATTGAAGGCTGAAAACAACAAAACTACCCAGGCCAGTGCATTCCAGGCTTCCGCCTCCGCTCGCGATCCAGCGACTTGGTAGCACGTGTAGACAGCGGCGATTGAAAACAAAATCAATCCGGCCAATCCGTTTTTTTGCCGAAATTCCATTTGGAAGGCATGACGAGTGAGCGCGGCATATCGCGACCATGCGGAAGACGCAGGCTCCGATGAGGCATTCATGATATTTTCCTTTGCTTTCATGGCTCAGCCATTCAGATTCAATAGATCCATGGGCTTTGCAATGACTTGAAAGAGCCGCGCCATGTTTCGAGCATCTTCAATGGCGCGGTGTTGCGTGCCACTGTAGCTCAAGCCCTCTAATTCCATGGCGTTTTTCAAGCCGATTTGGTTCTTGCTTTCCTTCCACTTGCTGTAGTGGTGCTGCAAACATGCATGGTAGCGCAGCCACGGCAGCTCCATTTCATGCAATTGGCTGTCGATTAGAAGTTGGCGTTTATCGAATTCTCCCCAACTCATCAGTACGGTTCTTACTTCGCTCGGGTTCATCCAATCTTCAAAGGCTTCAATCGCCTCATCAAAGTGCGGCGCACCCTCAATGTCACGTTGCGTGATGCTGGTCAATTGGGTGCAGAATTTGGAGATTTCGGGATGCAACAGGGGGCGAATGAACAAGCAGAATTCAGAAATCACGTCTAAATTTTCATCTACTTTTACGGCACCAATCTCAATGATTTCCACCTGTTTGGGCGCGCGGCTTCGCCAGCACGTAGCCTCCAAATCGTAGATGATGAAATGCCTTTGGTCCATGGTTTGCAAAGATAGGCTTTCCCTTCGAGTGTTTCTTGTAATCCGCTGAGCATGCGCGAATGTTATGGTTATATTCGGGCATGGAGCGTCCCGAGAAATTGGTGGTTTTATCAGGCGCGGGCATGAGCGCGGAGAGTGGGATTCCAACGTTTCGTGGTGACGGTGGTTTGTGGGAAGGGCAGCGTGTGCAAGATGTTGCGACGCCAGAGGCTTGGGCGGCAGACCCGGATCGGGTTCGACGGTTCTACAACGAGCGTCGAAAGCACCTCATGGCATGCGAGCCGAATGCTGGGCATCGCACCATTGCACGATGGGAATCACATTGTACCGTTCACGTGATTACCCAAAATGTCGATGATTTGCATGAGAGAGCGGGCTCTACTGATGTTTTGCACTTGCATGGTGAGCTGATGAAGGCGAGAAGCTTGGATGCTGCGTCAACGGCTTGGGACATGGCTCATTGGGAAATGCAATCATCGGATCGATGCCCCAATGGATTTCACGTTCGGCCTCATATCGTGTGGTTTGGTGAAGAAGTGCCCAATATGGATCGAGCCATTTCGATCATTCAATCCGCGGATTGCTTGCTGATTGTTGGGACATCTTTGCAAGTTTATCCCGCAGCACAACTGGCATACATTGCTCGGCCGGGGGTTCCGGTTCACGTAGTAGACCCTTCTTCAGCCGAGCTGCCTCTCGAGTCGGCTCATTGTTGGCCATTTGCCGCTTCGGAAGGACTTGCGCGTTTGGATGCCAGGTGGTTTTCCTGAGGCTCGTTGTGCATTCTGTGGCAAGGAATGAATCAGGAATTCTTCCGATTCTTCCAATTTGAGGTGCGCTTGGGCTCCGCAGAATTCGGGGTTTTCTGAGGGGTCGGATTGGATCGAAGCATCAGAGCAACGGCAAGTTTTGCGACGTCTTCATCCTCCATTGGCACTTTTCGGTCTAATGCTCCTTCGTGAAAATATTCGCTGACAAAATGCGTGTCAAATGAACCGCTTCGAAAAGCGGCATGGTCTATCGCAAAACGGCCGAAATCCAGGGTGGTAGAGACTCCTGTGATTTCATAGGCATCGATGGCCGTGATGGCACGTTCAATCGCCGCATCCCTGTTGTGTCCCTGCACGACCAGTTTGGACAACATCGGATCATAATGAATGGGGATTTCTTGGCCTTCTTCAACTCCATCGTCGACGCGAATGCCGGGACCTGTGGGCGGTGAATAACGCAGTAAGGTTCCCGTTGTTGGCAGAAATCCTGCTCGAGCATCCTCGGCGTAAACACGAACTTCGATGGCATGTCCGCGGATTTTGAGGTCGGATTGTTCGAAGGACAGGCGATGTCCCTCTGCAATGCGGATTTGCTCCCGAACCAAGTCAACATTGGTGATGCATTCGGTTACGGGATGCTCCACTTGCAATCGGGTGTTCATTTCGAGGAAATAAAACCGATGTTGGTCATCGAGCAAGAATTCTACGGTACCGGCTCCTTCGTAATCGCAACTCTTCGCAACTTGGATGGCACATTGCCCCATTTCCTCGCGCAATTCCGGAGTAAGGACTGCTGAAGGAGCTTCTTCAATGACTTTTTGATGCCGCCGCTGGATACTGCATTCGCGTTCAAAAAGATGAACGCAATTGCCATGTGCGTCCGCTAAGATTTGGATCTCGATATGCCGAGGAGAGGTGACAAAACGCTCGATAAAGACCGAGCCGTCTCCAAACGAATTCACCGCCTCTGAGACAGCACGTTCGAAAGCGTTCGGAAGGTCCTCAATTTTGTTGACAACGCGCATGCCTTTTCCGCCCCCGCCAGCACTGGCTTTGATGAGCAAAGGGAATCCGATTTTTTCGGCAACCTCTTGCGCCTCAGCAATATTTTCGATGGGGTGATCCGTTCCAGGAACAAGTGGAACCCCGAAAGGCTTCACGGTTTCTTTGGCGGCGAGTTTGGATCCCATGGTCTCGATGGCCTTGGCTTGGGGTCCAATGAAGGTGAGGCCTGCGTCACGGACAGCATCTGAAAAGCCTGCATTCTCGGATAAAAATCCATATCCGGGATGAATGGCATCAGCTCCCACGGATTGGGCAGCCTTGATGATATTGGCAACAATCAAATAG
>CAXDQP010000097.1:0-7421 GCA_963991335.1 uncultured Flavobacteriales bacterium | reverse complement strand
CATTGGAGAATTGTTCATTGCATTTCCCATCACAAAGTTAATTAAATCTCAGCCTCGGTTGCCTTCGATCTCTGCAGAAATTGCATCAAAAACCACAACCAGCTTATTATGAGTGAAATACCCCCTATCGGAGGAGCCATGCGCAAGGGGCCGCGTTCAACCCACTCGGGTTCAAGAGACTCAAGCATCAATACACCAGAAAAGAGGACGATTCCAAAATCGAGCAATCGTTCAGGCCATGGCCTGCAGCTATTTGACAGCCAAGCATTCCGCATCAGTGTCATGACCAAAAGTCCGAGGCCCATGTACCTGAAGTATTCGACAGCAATGGACCAGCGTATTTGTAAATCTGGATCTGTCAGTGCATGTCGACCATATGCAGCCAACGCAATCGAGAAAGCCACAGCCGCTAGCCCCAATGCAACCCAACTTTCATTTTCCTTGTTTAGAAAGGGCATGTTGCAAACCTATCTTTGGGCAATCCCGTTCTGCACGATATTTGCCTCAAAGAAATCAACAGCATTAGTCCATCTTGCCCACATGTGAGCCTGCGTCACTTTTTTAACACGACACAGGTAAAATCAATCGACAAAACCAAGGGATCAGTATGAAGCCATTTTGCCGAAAAATCCAATCCAAAATTTCCGTAGCTCTGGTTTTCTGCTGCGTGGCCCTTCCCTGCACAATCCAAGCCCAATCCCCATGGAACTGGTCGCTGGAAAAGGGTCCCCAAGTATCGTTGCAAGGAGAAGCAATGCCCCACCCCTTTGCGGGAGGAGTCCGCGCACCCCAGTGGTCGCCCATCGATATGGACGGCGATGGCGATGAGGATCTGTTCATGTTCGATCGGGACGGAAGTCGCATTCTCGTTTTTGAACGTGACAATTCAGAATGGATCGAACGCCCCAGTTGGTCACAAGGGTGGCCCGAAATGCGCCATTGGGCACTGCTCCGTGATTTTGATTGCGACGGTCTCCCCGATCTATTCACCGGCTTTCAAAACAACATCTATGTATGGAAAAATGCTGGATTGAATTCCGAAGGTGCGCCAAGTTTCGAAAGCTACGCCACCCCGTTGACTGCGTCATGGGATTTTGGGTCTGGCCCGCAAGAACTGCCTGTCATTTGCCCATTTGATGACAAACCTGCGATTTGGGATGTCGATGAAGACGGGGACTTGGACTTCATCTCTTTTACAGAAACCAGCACGAGGCTTTACCGGTTCTCAGGGCAAGAGGCTTGCGGACTGGATTTGACATGCACCAATCGATGCTACGCGATGGTTTCGGAAGGGTCAGAAGACAATACCTTATTCATTGGCGAGGACCATGAATGCAGCTTCAATGTGGTGGATCCGGAAGGCCGGCCCAGCGAAACAGAAGAAACCGCCGCATTGCGGGTGCACGCTGGAGGCGCCATCACGGCATTGCAATTGGATGGAGAGTATGGACATGACTTGCTAGTGGCGGACGTGTCCTATCCCGCCATCAGTGGACTCTTTCTTGAGGATGCGGTGGACGGTCAAGACAGCACGGCGTGGGTTGATTACGCCTTTCCATCACTCATCAGCCATGAAGGGCCCGCCGATTCCGTTGAATTGCAGCGATTTCCTGCCGCTTATCCCCTGGATTCAGATGCGGATGGCGACTTGGACCTCATATTCTCTCCCAATATTGGCTTTGAAATTGACGACGACCGATGTGTTCAATTGTGGACAAACAATGGAACCGCTGCGGAGCCTATTTGGTCCTTAGCGGACGACCATTTCATCCAAGACGGCATGATCGATGTCGGGCGCGGTGCCATTCCTAAGCTCGTGGACCTTGACGGAGATGGTGATTTGGATTTGGTTGTCGGAAATAAAGAACGATACGAAGGGCCAATCGATACCCCCAGTGCAATCGCACTCTTTGAAAATACAGGCACGAGTGCCGCGCCCAGTTTCGAATGGAAAACCTGGAACGCCGTGAACCTCTCCCTTCACAACATTGAGAGCGGATTTCCAGCCATTGGTGACTTGGACAACGATGGTGATATGGACCTGCTCATCGGTGATGAAATGGGCTTGGTGCATCGTTTTGAAAATACGGCGGGACCTGGGACTTGGCCCGAGGGGACCCTTCTAACACTGTCCATGCCGTATTCTTGCGGGGAGGCAATCTACGTTGGACAGTATGCAGCTCCGCAACTCATCGACATCAATGGTGACGATGCTTTGGACTTGATTGTGGGCGAAAAAAATGGGAGCCTCCAGCTGTATTTGAATTGCACTTCCGCTGAAGAAACGACTTGGTGCTTAGCAACTACCGCGGAAAGCGGATCGGATTGGGCGGGAATTCAAGCCAATCAAGCCAGCGGCATCAATGGCTATTCAACTCCGTGCCTGTACGCAGATGGCGCGGGCATTCATGTCATGATCGGAAATGAATTGGGTGCGATTCAATATTTCGGCGTGCTCAACCCTGCTGCTATCCTAGATCCTCTTGCTGAACTGACCAATGCCGTGGGTGACTTCATTCCCGGCGACCGTTCAGCGGCCACGTTTGCAGACACCAATGCGGATGGGATTCCTGAAATGCTCATCGGAATTCGAAGCGGTGGCGTGCGGTGGCATCAAGGAATCAGCACGGGAATGGCAAACTTCAATGTTTCGGAAGACGTCAGTTCCTATCCCAACCCCGCCAAGGTTAATAGCTCGGTATCCCTGCGAGGCAACAATGCGCAAAACCTGTTGTGCGCGAAAGAGGCACATTGGGTTTCACGTGATGGCCGAAGTCTTCGGGCTCAGCAAATGGGCACCGGAGGAGTTCGAGCTCCGAGCACACCCGGCTGGTATGTCTTAGTGGTAACGCCATGTGCCAATCAGGTGACCCAGGAACTTTTGAAAATTCCAATGGTCATTCTCCCTTGAACGGAGAACCTGAGAAGGATCAAGCATTCATTCGATCCAGCACATCGGCCACCGAACGCACCGCCTTTTCGCTTTCGCTCAACAAGGCTTTTTCATCGTCATTCAATTCCAGCTCAATGATTTCCTCGATGCCATTTTTCCCCAATTTGACCGGGACACCTATGTAGAGATCGTTGATGCCGTACTCTCCTGTGAGCCATGCACAAACGGGGAAAATACGTTTTTGATCTCGAACGATCGCTTCGACCATCTGGGCTGCTGCAGCTCCTGGCGCATACCACGCAGACGTGCCGAGTAGATTCACAATTTCACCCCCACCTTTTTTGGTGCGTGCCACAATGGCCTCCAGCTTGTCGCTCTCAATTAACTCCGTCACGGGAATTCCGCCAACTGTAGTATACCGAGGCAGTGGCACCATTGTGTCACCATGTCCTCCCATCAATACCGCCTGGATATCTTTCGGAGAGCAATCCAACGCTTCCGCCAAGAATGCCCGATAGCGAGCAGTGTCCAAGATACCGGCCATGCCCATCACCTTGTGCGATGGTTTGTTTGCTGTGAGACAAGCACAGTAGGTCATCACATCCAAAGGGTTGGAAACGACAATGATGATGGCGTCCGGGCTGTGTTCCAAAATCGAATTCGTCACGCTCTTAACGATGCCCGAATTGGTCGCGATCAGATCGTCGCGGCTCATCCCTGGCTTCCGAGGCAAACCGCTCGTGATGACAACCACTTCAGAACCGGCTGTTTTGCTGTAATCATTGGTGGCTCCTACAGTGCGTGTATCGTAGAGGTTGATCGGTGCGGTCTCCCAAATGTCCAACGCTTTGCCTTCGGCAAAGCCATCCTTGATGTCAAGCAACACAACTTCATTCGCTACCTCACGTGTAGCTAACACATTTGCGCAGGTCGCTCCAACATTTCCGGCTCCAACTACAGTAACTTTCATAACGCGTAATTCTATTGGTGATTTCGGGAGCAAAACTACAACAAGCCTCTCCTGAATTCCACCTCGAGAAACACAATTCTGCAGATAGATATTCATTGAAACCGAGAACTTATCCCAATCTGCTGCAATGCAGGGGTGCGTTTCTTAAATTCGCTCTTATGACGCAACGAATTCTCCATGGCATCCCGCAGGTGCTCGTCCTTTTGATTGTTCAAGCCTTTGGGGTCAATCCCGCAATGGCACAGCCTGGACTGGCAGACAGCGGCAACTGGCCGACGGGTGAAGCAGGATCAGATTACAACGTGACCAACGCCTCCAACAAAAAGGACGGCTTGTGGATCCGCGTTTGGCCCAATGGAAATCTCTATTATATCGGATCATTCGAATCCGATGTTCCCGTCGGGGAATTCACATTTTTCTACGAAACGGGTGAAGTAATGTCTGAAGTGGTTCAAACGGGGCAAGGTAGACGGGCTTTTACCAAATTATTCCGAACGGATGGCAGCGTGCAAGCGGAAGGCATGTACCTCACTTCAAAAGAATTGAATGAAAACGGTGAACCTCGCAGGAAGAAACAAGGAGACTGGAAATACTTTGACCGCGCGGGCCAACTGCGCCTTCAGGAGGGTTATGCCAATGACCTGCTGAATGGACCTACGCAGCGAATGGGCGAACGAGGCCAACTGTTGGAATCAGGAGAATACATTGATGGCAATCGCCATGGAATTTGGAAGCAATGGGATGAGACAGGACTGTTGATCTCCGAAATTGGATACGACAATGGACATTTTGAAGGCACGTGTCGGGTGAGCCACTCCAACGGGCGCCCACGTTCCATCGGAATGTACAAAAACGGGAAAGAATCGGGATTTTGGAAAACATTCACCGAAGATGGAACCCTCGAGAGCACACGCCAATTTGAAGATGGACAATTGGTTCAAGAAATCCATGAAAATGGAACGGTATTGCTCACTTTTCCAGACGGACGACCGCGAGAAGAATTCAGCGTGGTCAATCAAAAGAAGGAAGGTCCATTCCGAGAATGGCACGATGTCGGAGAATGGACGTTGGAAGCAGACGTGGACCCCATCAGCGGTGAACAACTCTCTCGCCGCGTGTTGGTTGGCGAAATGGTTCGAAGAGAAGGTGAATACGTCAATGGTGTTCTCGATGGTGAGGTATACCACTACGACAAAAACAGCCGTTTGCATCTGGTCGAAATCTATGAAAACGGCAAACTCATCACTACCGCGAAAAGATGAATCAGTCCCCACGCCCATGGTTGCATTGCGTGATGCTCTTTGCGTTGATTGCCATTCCGGTAGAGGGAATCTTAAGCCAATCCGCTCCCAATCGCTATTGGGTGCAATTTGAGGGAAAGGAGCAGTCGGAATTGGCCCCTGGTCATACCACCCCCTACTCGGTGGATGAACCCACCGAGTTCTTGAGCGAAAGAGCCATTCAACGCCGAACGACACAAGCCATTGATATCATCGCTCATGACCTCCCCATTGCTCCTTCCTACATCGCAGCGCTTTCCGAAATCGAAGAGATCGATATCATCTTGAAGAGCAAATGGTTCAATGCGGTCACCGTCCAGCTGCGAGACACCACTTTTGATGTCGAATCATTGATGGATCTGCCAATGGTCGCCGGGGTGAAAAGTGTGATGCAGACCGGTTCCAAGCGCAAACCCTTGGAAGCGGCATTGGATATTCCGCTGCACAGAACTGGCGAGGAAACGGCTGAATCCTACGGCAAAGGCTGGGCGCCTTTGGTTCAAATGCATGGCAATTGGCTGCACGGAATGGGGTTCCGCGGACAAGGCATGTGGATTGCGGTGCTGGACGCTGGCTTCGAAAACGCCGATCACTTGCCCATTTTCCAACGGGCTCGGGATGAGGGGCGCATTCGGTGGGGCATGGATGCCATGCAGTCGCAGGGCGGGCTTTACGCGCACCATCGCCACGGAACCTCTGTACTGGGAACCATCGGGGGTAGCCTGGAGGATTCGCTGATTGGAACTGCCCCAGAAGGAACGTTTTGGTTGTACCGGACGGAAGACGCCTACAGTGAATACCTCATTGAAGAAGATTACTGGGTGGCTGCTGCAGAGCATGCAGACAGTATTGGAATTGACTTGATCAACACCTCCTTGGGCTACAGCCAGTTTGATGATTCCACCATGAATCACACCTACGACGATCTCAATGGTATTTCCACCCGAATTTCCCAAGCAACGACGTGGGCGGCAGAAAAAGGAATTCTGTGCGTCACCAGCGCCGGAAACAGCGGAAATTCGCCTTGGCACTTCATCACCGCACCGGCAGATGCAGACGGAATTCTGGCCGTCGGTGCAGTGGATAATGCGGGCAATCATGCCGCATTCAGCGGATGGGGACCGACCCCGGATGGCCGAACGAAGCCCGAGGTGATGGCCTTAGGAGTCCAAGCGGCCTATCCACACGCCGATGGAACGATCCGAAACGGAAATGGCACCAGTTTTTCCTCTCCCATATTGTGCGGGGGCGCCGCTTGCCTTTGGCAGGCATTTCCAAACGCAACAGCCCAAGATGTCCGGAATGCAATCCTTCGCTCCTCCCATCTTTATTCAACACCAAACGATAGCATGGGCCACGGCATTCCTGACCTGCGAGCAGCATTCAACATCCTCGCTGAATCGGGAGCTGGTCATTGGGAGGAGGATGCTGCACCAGATGCATTGCTTTTGTTTCCCAACCCCGTGTCAAGCGGGAGCGTTCGTTGGATTTACAGCGGAAATGAAACGCCTTCGGGATGGTGCATTTATGACATGAATGGCCGGGAAATCGCTGCGGGCGATGCAGCGCAATGGACAACATGGAACGGCCATCACCAAGGATGGTTCTCGTTGGATAAACTCGGTGCAGGGCATTACTTGGTGCAACTCCTCGCAGCCAACAAGGTGCTCATCACTGAGCCGCTGGTTGTGCATCAATAACCGTATTTGGACTTCCAAAGTGCGCGCATTTTGGCGCGAACCGCTTCCTCCTTGGGGTTGCTTCCAGGGTCGTAATAGCGTTTGCCTGAGAGCGACTCCGGTTGAAATTCTTGACCACTGAATTGATCCTGTGCTTCATGGTCATACGCGTAGCCCTTTCCAAAACCCTGCTCTTTCATCCACGAATTGGACGCATTCCGCAAATGAATTGGCACGGGAAGGTCGACTGAATGCTCTACTTCCTGCAATGCTCCGGCAATGGCCGCGTAAGCCGAATTGCTCTTCGGACTAGTCGCCAAAAAAATCACACATTGCGAGATAACGAATCTGCCTTCGTGCATTCCAAATCGCTCCACCGCAGAGAATGTTTCATTTGCCATGACCAGTGCGGTCGGATTGGCAAGGCCGATGTCCTCGGAAGCTGAAATGATCAGGCGACGAGCAATGAATTTTGGATCCTCTCCTCCTGCCACCATGCGAGCGAGGTAGTAGACCGCTGCATTGGGGTCGCTTCCTCGTATGCTTTTGATCAGCGCCGAAGCCAAATCGTAATGCGACTTTCCTTTTTTATCATATCG
>CAXDQP010000096.1:0-7450 GCA_963991335.1 uncultured Flavobacteriales bacterium | reverse complement strand
TGGATGACCTGACGGCCAAAGAGACCCCGGGCTATAGGATTGCCCCCAATGACATGCTTTCGTTTCAGTTGTTCAGCAACAATGGTGAACGATTGAATCAAAGCACGGCTGGCACAATTAGCAGCCAAATCAATGGCGGCGGCGGCGGCGGTCAAAATCAGCAGCAACGAATGAATATGGGCCAACAAGGTGGTTTGACCTACCTCGTGAAGCCCGATGGGTTGGTTGAACTTCCTGAATTAGGGAACATTCGGCTTGAAGGCCTCACCATTGAGGAGGCGGAAGGGTTGCTCGAAGATGCGTATACCAGTTTTTACAACGATCCTTACGTAATCATTCGTGTCACCAATAACCGTGTTTTTGTGTTTCCCGGAGAGGCTGGACAGGCGACAGTTGTCCCATTGGTGAACATGAATACCACGTTGCTGGAGGTATTGGCGATGACCGGCGGCATCGCACGACGGGGAAACGCATCCAAGGTCAAGCTGATTCGGAAAACAGAGACGGGCCGCGATGTGTACAAAATGAATCTATCGGTTGTCGACGGGTTGGATGATGCCAACATGGTCGTGCAGGCGTACGATATTATCTACGTGGAACCCATGCCCCAATTGGTTCGGTAAACCACCGAAAGTTTGACGCCTATCACGAGCCTGATTTCCACCTTGACGGTGTTATGGGCCTATGTATTGAACAACCCATGAACATTGAACAATTGCCTCTGGAAGGCCTGCTGAAATTGACTCCTCGGCAATTTGCGGATGATCGAGGTGTATTCTGGGAAACATGGCGCGAAGGCATGGTCCAGGATTCAAATGGGAATTCCCTGCATTTTGTCCAAGAAAACCTGTCCATTTCGAAGTTGGGAACGCTTCGGGGACTTCATTTCCAGCGGGCCCCTCATGCACAAGGAAAGCTTGTCCGTGTGGCTTCCGGCCGTGTTTTCGATGTGGCGGTTGATGTGCGAAAAGGGTCGGCAACACGGGGCCAGTGGTTCGGTTGCGAATTGTCACAAGCCAATGGCTCTCAACTTTGGATTCCGGGAGGTTTTGCCCACGGATTCCTTGCCTTGGAAGATGACTGTGTCGTAGAATACCGGTGCACCGCTTCTTATAGTCCCGAATCCGAGGGCAGCATTCGCTGGGACGATCCCGCCGTGGGAATCGACTGGAAAGGAGCCGGAATGCCCGAAGGGGGGCCGGTCTTGTCCGAAAAAGATGCAGTGGCTCCTTTGTTGGGTGACATCGACTGGCCATTTTGAGCCTCGTTTTAGGCATTCATCCTTCAACAGGACTTCGAAAAGTTGTTCAAAACAAATCAATTATTTCTGAGCCAACTTGGACATGTTTAGTGGTAGTCGGAGATAGTTTTACGCCATGGAACCGCTTGAAAAAAAACCGACCGAACCGACCGAACCAAGCCACTTGCGAAAGCGACTGAGGCAAACGACTCCTTTGTTGGCCGTTTTTTTTCTACTCGCGGGGCTCGTTTTCTCAAACAACTCGAGCCACTCGGAAGGCGTTGATTTGAATTTTCAGCCCACGAAAAAAGGTATTTGGGCCGAAAATAATGCACCTGAAATTCCCGTAAGACTCGATCTGGCCGGTGAAGGAGTGCCTTTGGAGTCATATGGCGTTCGGGATCAACTGGACCGGGAGCTCATCGTCAATACCTACCGTCATAGTTCGACCCTGCTTTATTTCAAACGCGCGGCACGTTGGTTTCCGATCATTGAGCCAATTCTTGCCGAAGCGGGTTTGCCGGATGATTTCAAATACTTGGCAATCATAGAAAGCGGTCTTAGCCAAGTGGTTTCCCCGGCAGGAGCCGCAGGATTTTGGCAGTTTATGAAATCAACTGCTCCAGCTTATGGGTTGAAGGTCAATGGTCAAATGGATGAACGTTACCATGTTGAGAAGGCCACCCGTGCTGCGTGCGAATACCTGCTCGAAGCGAAACAGGAGTTCGGTTCTTGGGCATTGGCTGCCGCATCTTATAATATGGGTCGTGCAGGCTTGAAAAAGGCGCTAGGCGCCCAGGGAGTCGGGGAATACTGGGAATTGCACCTGAATGATGAAACCGCTCGATACGTCTTCCGAATGTTGGCGATCAAGGCCATTTTCGAAGATCCTGAAACCTATGGTTTTTTCATTCAGCCAGAGGCGCTGTATGCGCCCCATGAGACACAGCTGATTTCCGTCAAGCAATCCATTCCAGATTTGGCGATATTTGCTTTGGGACAAGGCACTCATTTAAAGGCATTGAAAACCTTGAATCCATGGTTGCGATCGAATCGCTTGACTCTTGCAGCAGGGGATTCTGTTGCTATGAAGTTGCCGGTTCAATGAAGCGAGGTGTATTTAATCAATTAGAAAGCAAAGGATGAAAGCAGAATTAGAGGTAGCAGTTTCGGCTGCATTGGAGGCGGGCAGCGCCATTATGGAGATCTATGAATCGGGTGATTTTGATGTGACAGTGAAGGGCGACAACAGCCCGCTTACGCGCGCAGACGTGGCATCCCATGAAGTGATCATGAAGCACCTCAATGCAACGGGATTTCCGGTCTTGTCGGAAGAAGGCAAGGCCATTCCAGCTCGGGAACGCCAGGCTTGGGATACACTCTGGATTGTGGATCCGATTGATGGAACCAAGGAATTCATCAAGCGCAACGGAGAGTTTACGGTCAACATCGCCTTGGTGCAGAATGGTAGGCCGGTTTTGGGGGTCATTTTTGTGCCCGTGTCGGGCGACTTGTATTTCGGCTCGGTTGAAGCAGGCGCCAGGAAGACACAGGCCGGTTCAATGGATTGGACGGCTTCCGAATGGATGTCCAAAGGCGATGCGATTCCATTCGATCAAGGCGAACGTCCACATACCGTCGTTGCGAGCCGCTCCCATATGAGCGCAGAGACGGAAGATTACATACAAGCGTTGCGCGACGAGTTTGGCGAGGTGGATTTGATTTCAAAAGGCAGCTCACTCAAGCTCTGCATGGTGGCGGAAGGAAGAGCGGATTGTTACCCGCGTTTTGCCCCAACAATGGAGTGGGACACCGCAGCAGGACAAGCGATATGCACCAGTGCCGGATGCGAGGTGCTCAATTGGGAGACGTCAGAAGAGCTGGAATACAACCGAGACAACTTGCTCAACCCTTGGTTTTTGGTTCGTCGCCTCTGACTCCAAAGCATTGCACTCGGTAAGCGACTGCTCTTGGACGAATTTGCCCATCATCGTTTGAAACGAGTTCATTGGCTCCATTCGAATCCGTTTCAAAGACCTCTTCGAGGGACTTGACCATGCCGGCCGGAACGGAGGCACCATTCAACTGCGCCATCAACGCCTGTTTCTTCCAGTTTCCCGCAGCTCCTTGAAGCAACTCCATCAGCGCTTCTCGGTTTTGTACGCGGCGTTGATTGATTTCGAAACGTGGGTCTTGGGCCCATTCCGCTGAACCCAAAGCGGCGCATAGTGCCGCAAATTGGCGGTCGTTTCCTACCGCGAGAACCACAAATCCATTTTGGCAATTGAGCACATCACCATAGGGTGCAATATTGGGATGCAGTCCTCCATTGCGATGGGGAGAGGCGCCTGCATTTAAGTGGTTGGTGGCTTGGTTAACCAAGGCAGAAACTCCGCTAGCTTCAAGGGAAACCTCCGCGAAAAAGCCGCTTTTTCCTGTCGCACGCGCAAGCAACCCCTCCAATACGGCTGCACGGATTTGATGGGATGCGAGCACGTCCATTAAGGCCACAGGCATGCGCAACGGGGGACTTTTGGCGCTCCCGTTCATGTGCATGAATCCCGTTTCTGCCTGAACCACAACATCATAAGCCAGGCGTTCCGGTTGCCCCTGAAACCCAATCAGCCGGACGTGAACGAGATGCGGGTGCCGCGAGGCCAACGCCGCTGCTTCGAGGCCAAAAGCGGGCAAATCTGCCGCTTTGAAATTTTCAATGACCACATCGTGATCGGCAAAGGCTTCTTCCAGCCAGGCCCTGCCTTCAACCGTTTTTAAGTCCTTCCAAACCACGGATTTGTTGCCGTTCGCGGAGGCGTAATAAGCCGAGGAACTCCCTTTGGATGATTCGTTCTTCGTTTTCCATGAGCGTGTGACATCCCCGTTTGGCGGACGCTCGACCTTCGTCACGTGTGCGCCGCGTTCTGCCAATGCAGCGCCAGCTAAAGGACCCGCGAGCACACTCGCCAACTCAAGCACGCGAATGGAACTCAGAGTGGTTTCCGATGGTGTCATGCGGTTAATTTAATCACGATGGATTTGGTTTGAGGACAGAGCGGTAGGTCTCAATCGCTCTCACGCGCGCCATGGCATGATCAACAATCGGTTCAGGGTAGAGGGACGTGCCGTATTCCGGCACCCATCTTCGAACGTAGATCAGATCTTTATCAAATTTTTGAAGTTGCGAGGTGGGATTGAAAACCCGAAAGTAGGGAGCAGCGTCGCAACCAGAGCCTGCCGCCCACTGCCAACCTCCGGCATTGGAGGCCAAATCAAAATCAAGAAGATGACGCGCAAAAAATCGCTCGCCCCAGCGCCAATCGATCAGCAAATGCTTGCAGAGAAACGATGCGACGACCATGCGAACGCGGTTGTGCATGAAACCTGTTTGCGCCAACTCGCGCATGCCAGCATCCACCAGAGGATAGCCCGTTTTACCTTGGCACCAAGCCTCGAATTGTTCTTCATCGTTGAGCCAAGGGATGGCATCGTAAGCGGGCCGAAATGAGTCTGTCGCAGAATGAGGGAAATGATAAACGATGGTTTGATAGAAGTCCCGCCAAATGAGTTCAGTAGTCCATTTCTCGCTCGTGACCAAACCTTGTCGAAGTGCTTCACGGATGCTTACTGTTCCGAAACGCAAATGCACGGAAAGGCGCGATGTACCGGGTACGGAAGGAAAGTCCCTTTGATTACCGTAGGCCTTGAGCAACTGGTCTTCGACGATGGTTGGTGGAATCAAAGCACCTTCCTCCCAAACGTTTTCGAAACCCATTTCCTTGAGTGTTGGTGTCTGCTGCTGAATCATTTCGCCGATTCCAACCAGTGGTTGTTGGGTTAGCCTCTCTGCTGAATTTGCTCGTGTATAATCGCTCGGCTGGAGTGTCTTGCGCCATTTCTTGCTGTAAGGTGTGAAGACCGTGTATGGCTTTCCATCGTCTTTCGTGACTTCATTTTTTTCAAAGACAACACTGTCTTTGGTGCCTTTGAAAGTGATGCCTTGTTGCTCGAACCAATGGGATAGTTGTCTGTCGCGTTCTTGAGCGTAGGGCTCATAATCCCTGCCGACATGCACCTCTCGTACATTTAGTCCATGCTCAGATAATTGTTCAATCCAATTTGTCCAGACGGTTGTTGGATTTCCATGCGCCGTCAATAGGTCGCCTCCAACTGCCTGTAACTCTCCCTTCAACTTCAAGGCTTCGCGATGGATAAAGGGAACCCGGCGGTCTCTCGCGTTATCGAGTCGATCCAAAATCTCCTTGTCAAAAAGGAAAGCGACCAAAACAGGCAATCCACTGTCCAAAGCAGCCAAAAGTGTTCTGTTGTCATGAAGCCGCATGTCGCGACGCATCCAGTGGATGGCAATGTCTTTCATTGTTATTCCTTAAATACCTTGGTGAAACAACCTCAGCGGATTGTGATTTGTTTTTGTTCAATTTGAATGTGGATTGAACAAAGGAGAATTACCACAGGTTATTCCCATAATTCAAACCAATACCTGAAGAATGAAAAAATTATTCTCTTTGTTTACTGCTGTTCTCATGGGAGCAGTATCGATGTCTGCAATGGCTCAAGACAACCCATGTGGGGTTGAGGGTGTCGTAGTCGAGGCATCAAGTTTTCAATATGCACCCGCATCCGTCGAAATCGAAGTCGGCGAAACGGTGGTGTGGGTCAACATGGGCGGAACGCATGACGTAAATGCTGACATGAGCAGCGTTGGTGACATGTGGGACAACCCTGAAACATTCACGATTCCTGCCGTTCAGGGCAGCAGCGAAGGTGTTTGCATCGGTTCGCACACGTTTACAGTGGAGGGAACGTACGATTATGATTGTTCCATCGGAAACCACGCAGCAAATGGCATGGTAGCCTCTGTCACGGTCAACCCTGCGACGCAGAGCAATAGTGTGGTAGATATCATAGTCGGAAGCGAAGTGCACACAGTATTGGAAGATGCCGTTATCGCTGCAGACTTAGTAGGTGCATTAAGTGGCGAAGGTCCTTTTACCGTATTCGCCCCAACCGACGATGCCTTCACAGCGCTATTGGCAGCACTCGGATTCACGGCTGAAGAATTGTTAGCTTATCCAGGTTTGACGGACGTTTTGCTCTATCACGTAGTGGGAGCTCAAGCGCTGTCAACGGATCTGTCAGATGGTCAAGAAATCACCACCTTGTTGGAAGAAGACGTTCAGGTTACCATTACAGCTGACGGTGTGTTCATCAACCAAGCGCAGGTAACCGTGGCTGATTTAGAGGCGGATAATGGCGTGGTTCACGTGATTGATGCTGTGCTCGTCCCTGAGCTTACACAATCCAACACTGTTGTGGACATCATTGTAAATAGTGAAGTCCACACCGTATTGGAAGATGCTGTTGTTGCTGCAGGCTTGGTAGATGCTTTGAACGGAGAAGGTCCTTTCACTGTTTTCGCTCCAACTGACGACGCCTTCACAGCGTTGCTGGCAGCCCTTGGTTTTACCGCTGAAGAACTGTTGGCTTACCCAGGTTTGACAGACGTTTTGCTTTACCATGTAGTGGGAGCTCAAGCGCTGTCAACCGATTTGTCGGATGGTCAAGAAATCACCACCTTGTTAGATGAAGACGTTCAGGTTACCATAACAGCTGACGGAGTGTTCATCAACCAGGCGCAGGTTATCGTCGCTGATTTGGAAGCGGATAATGGCGTGGTTCACGTCATTGATGCGGTATTGGTTCCTGAGATGGAGGAGTTGCCGGAGACAGTAGTAGACATCATTGTCGAAAGCGAAGTGCACACACTCCTCGAATTGGCGGTAGGCGCAGCGGGTCTAGTGGACGCATTGAGCGGTGAAGGTCCTTTCACCGTATTCGCACCAACGGACGATGCTGTTGTAGCATTGACCGAAGCGTTGGGCATTACAGCGGATGATTTGCTTGCTTTGCCAAACCTCGGTGAGATTCTCCAATACCATGTTGTAGCTGGAGAGGCCTTCTCGGATGATTTGGAGGATGGTCAAATGATCACGACGCTGTTGGGCCAAGACGTTACGGTTAGCATCGACGATGCAGGTGTTATGATCAATGAGGCCATGGTTATCATTGCTGACTTAGAAGCTGAAAATGGAGTGGTTCACGTCATTGACGCCGTGCTCGTTCCAACTGCTACAAGCATTGCAGCTGTCTCTTATACACATCTGCCGCTGCCGACGAGCGATCTAGTGTAGA
>CAXDQP010000095.1:0-7470 GCA_963991335.1 uncultured Flavobacteriales bacterium | reverse complement strand
CCCGATGATCGCGTCCATTACTTCTTGCACGGCCTGATCTTTGTGATAGTGGAGCTTCACTAAGCGAATGAGCCTCCGGCGTTCCCTCGCTGTGGCTTCATTCAAGGTGTGAATGAGAGGAAGGGTCTTTTTTCGCTCCCGAATATCACCTCCTGAGGGCTTTCCGATGCGTTCCCCGTCACCGAGATCCAGTAGATCGTCCTTGATTTGAAACGCCAACCCCACCAACTCCCCAAATCGCTTCATGTTGGCCGTTGTCTCGGGATTGTTGCTGACGGAAGCGGCTCCGCACGCGCAACAAGCTGCAATGAGGGACGCCGTTTTTCGCTGGATGATGTCAAAGTAGACTTCCTCAGTAATGTCCAATCGCCGTGCTTTTTCAATTTGGAGCAGTTCTCCTTCGCTCATTTGCCGGACCGCTTCTGATGTGATTTTTAGCAGATCATAGGCTTCGGCATCGACCGCCATCAGCAATCCACGCGAAAGCAGATAATCCCCAACCAAGACAGCGACTTTTTTCTTCCATAGGGCCTGAATGGAGAAGAATCCCCTGCGCAAGGGACTTTCGTCCACCACGTCATCGTGCACCAAGGTGGCAGTGTGCAACAATTCAATCAACGAGGCCGCCACATGGCTACGTTCTGGCAATACCGTTGCGTTCTTTCCAAGGACCACACGAGCTGTCAAGAAGACGAACAGGGGACGCATTTGTTTCCCTTTTCTTCGAATAATATAACGGGTCACGCGATCGAGCAAAGGAACTTCTGTTCGCATCGCGCGTTTAAAGTGCCCTTGGAACTTTACCATATCAGCGGCCACTGGGGCTTGGATCTGATCCATTTTGCTCATGGTGCAAAGGTACATCCCACTTCACCTTGTCACGGGGACTTATCTTTGTCGAAAATCCCTCCCATGATTCACTCTATGACCGGATATGGCAAGTCGACTGCAACCATTGGAATGCGGCGCTACACCGCAGAAGTTCGATCTTTAAATGGAAAGCAACTTGACTTGAGTGTTCGGATGCCATCGGCGTTCAGAGAAAAGGAAATGGAGCTAAGGAAGGCGCTTTCGAAAGCCATTGGCCGAGGCAAATGCGATTTATCCTTGCACTACGAGGCCGATGGTGTTGAGCGGAAAGAACTCAATTCCGGACTCATTGCGGCGTATCTTGAAGACTTGGAGAGCATTGCCAAAGGGAGGGGCTATGAACAGGATCCGGGTGCATTGATGCAAGTGGCCATGCGATTGCCCGATGTCTTGCAACAAGGCAAAGAGGAGTTGAATGAAAATGAATGGGGCCAAATTCAAGTGCTGATTGATGATGCCGTGTCCAATTTCCTGTCGTTTCGTGTGCACGAAGGAGAAGCGTTAGAGGCTGATTTTCGAAAGCACGTTGCCAACATCACGGAGATGGAGGAAAAGATTGGGCCTATTCTGGATGAGCGAATCAAACGCATTCGGTCCCGCATTCAGGCGAATTTCAATGAAATTCAGGACCGTGGTCGATTGGATGAAAACAGGTTCGAACAAGAGGTTTTGTTTTACCTAGAAAAGCTGGACGTCTCTTAAGAGCGCGTGCGCCTCAAAGCTCATTGCACGTATTTCATTGAGGTGTTGGAGCAGCCTGCGGGCCAGGCCAAAAAACTTGGATTCATTGCTCAGGAAATGGGCCGTGAAATCAATACACTGGGCAGCAAGGCAAACGATGCGGACATGCAGCGCTATGTCGTCCAGATGAAGGACGAGCTGGAGAAAATCAAAGAACAGGTCCTCAATGCCCTCTGAATTGGAAGGAAAAGCCATTATTTTTTCGGCCCCATCAGGAGCAGGAAAAACGACGATTGTGCGTCATTTGCTGGAGAATAGCGGTTTGTCGCTAGGCTTTTCTGTGAGCGCCACTACGCGCGAGCCGAGAGGCAATGAAAAGGACGGAGTCGATTATCATTTCAAATCGATTGCGGCATTTCAAGCAAGCATCGCAAACCAAGAATTGGTCGAATGGGAAGAGGTTTATCCGGATAAATATTACGGAACACTCAAATCAGAGCTTGAACGGCTATGGAGTGCGGGGAAAACGGTGCTCTTTGACGTCGACGTGGTAGGAGGAATGGAGTTGCGCGCCGCACTGGGCCCGCAAGCATTGGCTGTTTTTGTGCAACCGCCGAGCATGGAAATTTTGAGGGAACGACTGGAACGACGCGGTACGGAAAGTGAGGCACGACTGAGGGAGCGCATGGATAAGGCCGGTTGGGAATGGAAACAAAGTGTTCATTTTGATAAAATTTTGATCAATGACGACCTGCAGGAGGCATGCAAGGAAGCAGTAGAAATGGTTGTCGGACACGTGCAAGGACCACTGAAAACGAGTTGATTGACAATGGCTGCTGAGGAACATACTCCCAAAAAAATCGGGCTTTACTTCGGCTCTTTCAATCCCATTCACATGGGGCACTTGGTGATTGCCAATCACATGGCGACTTATACCGATTTGGATGAGGTTTGGCTCGTTGTTACCCCTCAAAACCCACAGAAAGAGGCGCACGAAATTATTCACGAAGCACACCGCTTGCAGATGGTTATTTTGGCCGTTTCAGAGAATGAATTGCTCCAAGGTTCCGGCATCGAATTCGAGTTGCCTCAACCGAATTACACCGCCGCAACCATGCGGCACATGCGGGCAATCCGCGCAGATGTCGAGTTCAGTTTAATCATTGGTGAGGACAATTTTGAGCGCCTACACACGTGGCGTGACCACTGGGAACTGGTTGAGAAGCATCGGATTTTGGTTTATCCAAGACGATCTTCGGACCAAGACAATGCAGCGATTCCAGCAGCAAAACCGGAAGAGGTGATTCCCCGAGATCATGGCAACATACAATGGTGCGATGCCCCTATGATCAGCATTTCCTCGACGTATCTGCGAAAGGCAATTACGGACCAAAAAGACATCCGTTATTTGCTGCATGACAAGGTGTTAAACTACATCAGCAACAACCATCTCTACGAGTAGTTAGGTGTTGTTGAAGAAGTTCATCGTGCGTTCCAAGCCGATGCTTGCATAGGATTGAACTAGGGCGGTGCACCGATCCAAGCGCTCCGGGAGGGTTTGATTTTCCTCTTCGCTCCAGTTGCCGAGGACATAATCAACTTGCCGGCCTTTGGAAAATTCCGCCCCGATTCCAAAGCGCAATCGACTGTATTTGGAGTGTCCAAGGACCTTTTCAATGTCGCCGAGGCCATTGTGTCCTCCGCCGCTTCCTTTGCCTCTGAGGCGCAATGTCCCAAATGGAAGCGCCAAATGGTCGGTAATGATGAGCACGCGGTCCAGTGAGATTTTCTCCGTGTCCATCCAATACCGAACCGCCTTTCCACTGAGGTTCATGAATGTCGAAGGCTTCAATAAAATCAAACTTCGCCCCTTGAAACGGACGGTGGACACCTCGCCCAGTCGAGACACTTCAAACGAAGCGCTGCTTTTCTGTGCGATGGTGTCCACCACCTTAAACCCAATGTTATGTCGGGTTTCCTCATATTCAGCGCCGGGATTGCCCAGTCCTACGATGAGGCATTTCATTGTTAAGAGCTTTATTCAGCCGCCGCTTCGCCTCCTTCAGCGCCTTCTGCTCCTTCGCCTTCCAACTCTTCTTCTGATTCAGCTGACATGGCCGCACGTGTTCGCTTACAAGCCACGAGCAAAGCGGATTCGCTGAGCAAGACGTCGCAGTTGGGAACTTCAATGTCCCGAACGCGCGCGCTGTCACCGATGACCAAATCGGTGATGTCCACTGTGATTGCTTCTGGCAAATCCTGAATCAAGCCACGGACAGGCAGGCGACGAAACAACATTTGAATTCGTCCACCATCGATGACCCCCTGGGCTGTGCCGGTGGTGCGCAATGGCAATTCAACACGAACGGGCTTCCCATCAACGACCTGCAAGAGGTCGATGTGGACGATTCGTTCGGTTACCGGGTGGAATTGAACATCTTGGACGATGCACTTGTGAGCAGTGCCATCCAAATCCAAATCAATTTGAAATACGTCTGGGTTGATGATGATTTTGGAAATATCCAATTCGCCTACCGAGAGGTGTTTCTGATCCCCGCCACCGTATAGAACAGCCGGCACGCGGTTGTTCAATCGCAGTTGCGAGGCATCTTTTTTTCCTACGCTCTCACGAGAAGAGCCGCTCAATGATGCAGTTTTCATAATTACTGAATTAATAAAGTATCGCTGATGGAACGGTTTTCCACCAAACAGGTTAAAGTCTTAGCAAACAAATCATGGACCGGAAGGACCTTGATTTTGTCGGTGTTTTTATTCGAATCCAACGGAATACTATCGGTCACGACCAGTTCCGTTAGAGCACTCTCTGCGATGCGCTCATATGCAGGTCCACTGAGCACGGCGTGTGTGCACAAGGCTCGCACGGATAGGGCCCCATGGCCCATCATCAATGATGCAGCTTTGGTTAATGTGCCGGCAGTGTCGCACATGTCATCCACCAACACAACATCCTTACCCGAGACATCTCCGATCACCGTCATGTTCTCAATCTGATTTGCCACTTTGCGTTGCTTGTAACAAATCGCCATGTCCACACCCAAAGCCTTCGCATAGGAATTGGCACGTTTTGTTCCTCCCGTATCAGGTGTTGCGATGCATAAGTTTTCGGTCTTCAGGTCTTGCAGGTACGGCACAAACAATGCGCTTGCGTAAAGGTGATCTACGGGCACTTCGAAAAACCCTTGTATTTGGTCGGCATGCAAATCCATCGTCATCAGCCGATCAATGCCCGCTGCAGTGAGCAAATTGGCCACTAATTTTGCCCCGATGGCAACCCTTGGTTTGTCTTTTCGATCTTGACGGGCAAAACCAAAGTAAGGAATGATAGCGATGATGCGTTTGGCACTGGCGCGTTTCGCTGCATCGATCAAAAGCAGCAATTCCATGAGGTTATCCGTTGGGGGGAATGTAGACTGGACAATCGCTACCTCCTTCCCCCGTATCGTTTCCTCAATACTCACGGTAAATTCACCATCACTAAACTTGGTCGTCTTGACAGGCACCAAGTCGGCTCCAAAAGCGGCCGCAACTCGCTCTCCAAAAGCAGTGGAACTTGAACCGGCGAGAATTTTGAGCATATGAGACACGTTCGCAAGGAATTAGGGGCGTGCAAATCTACGGCTTTGTTCGCGGAAAGCCAACGAGTTTTGCAATTGTCAAGGGGAATTCAACGGATGGTGAATCGCACTGGAATCGTATAGGTCACTCGGACAGGTCGTCCTTGTTGCGTCCCGGGAATCATTTTGGGAATGCAATCCAAGGCGGACAAGGCGGATTGGTTGAGGCTTGGGTGAGCGCCTTTCAGGACTTTTTTCCTTGAAACCTCGCCGTATTCATCAATGTTAAACTGGAGGTAAACCACTCCGCTGATTGCGCGCGATCGTAGGTTTTTCGGGAAGTGCGCACACCGTTGGATCACGGCAATCATTTCCGCCTCCGTGCAATCCCGTTCCAGGTTTCGGTCGAGTGCATTGGTGCAGCCGTCGAAGTGCGGCATATGTTCAGCAATGAGCAAGGTTTCTATCTCTTCCTCACCGCCTTCATCCACAAACCCGATCTCGAACAATTGGCCTTCGAGCGGGTCGAAATTGGGGTCAGGAATGGGATGCGGTGCAGGCTTGGGCAGTGGTTCGGGATTGATTTCTGGCGCGATCCCAATGGCGCGAATAGGCGGTTTGGGTTTGGCCGGAAGGTGCACAGGGACCAATTCAGCTTCCAGCAAATTGCTATTGGAATATGCCCATCCCGCGGGCTCATTCCATTCGGTCACCGTCCATTCAAAGGCGACAAGAACGAGTGAAAACGACACGATGAGGCCCAGTTGAAACAGACCTTTGGGTGCTTTTGAAGGAATCATGGCAATGGTATTTACGGTTCAACAGAAACGTTTCCAATACCATGCCAAAATTGCCATTTACTCCGGCACAATCATTTTGAAGCCCTTCCCGTGTACGTTGAGGATTTGGATGCCTTCATCGGGTTTGAGATGACGACGCAACTTTGCGATGTACACGTCCATGGACCGTCCGTTGAAATAGTTCGGGTCGCCCCAAATTGATTTCAAGGCATAGGTGCGCTCAAGTAAATTGTTGCGGTGCTTGCACAGCAGGAAGAGTAGCTCATTTTCCTTGGTCGTCAGCCGTTGTTCCCCTCCGTCTTTTCGTCGGAGCATCTGCGTGTTGTAATCGAATTGGAAGGAGGCAATGGAAATCTCACCAACGTTCTCTTCTCCGTCAGGCAATGCCGCGCTGCGCCGAAGAATGGCCTGGATTCGAACCAACAGCTCCTCCATGCTAAAAGGCTTGGTCATGTAATCATCGGCACCCACCTTGAACCCTTCAAGCGTGTCCTCTTGGGTGGAACGAGCGGTAAGGAACAATATGGGCAGGTGCTTGTTTTCCCGACGGATTTCTTCTGCTACTTGATAGCCATCCTTGCGAGGCATCATAACATCCAGGATGATGAAGTCAAAAGCATTGCGGTGAAATTCCTTCAGACCCTCCACGCCGTCTTTGGCCCATGTCGTTTCGAATCCTTTCGCTTTCAAATAGTCAGAGAGCAAGCGCCCCAAGTTGGGGTCGTCTTCGCAGAGCAAGATGCTGAGTTGGTTTGAATCGCTCATAATCGGTGTTTTCCTCGTGGATTAATCTTCCAGTTTTTCCTTTTGCAAGTTCAGGATGAACGTGCTGCCTTGGCCGGGTTCGCTCTCCACATGAATGGTGCCTCGGTGGCGATCGACAACGGTTTTCACATAGCTCAAACCGAGGCCAAATCCTTTCACATCATGAACGTTCCCAGTGGGGACACGGTACAGTCTATCAAATACCTTGCCTAAATGTTCTTTGGCAATTCCAATGCCATTGTCTTGAAAACGCAATTCCACGCCATCTGTTGTCTGCTGCGAGGTGATTTTGAGCAATAAATTTCCATCCGCATACTTCAGGGCGTTATCTACCAGGTTGAAAACCACGTTGCTGAGGTGTGTGCGGTCTGCGTAGATCAATGCCGATTCTGCATCCAATTCCAATGCCACTTTTCCACCGCGTTTTCGAACCTGTATGGCGACGTTCTTGAGCACTTCCTTGATGAGGTCATGCACATTCAGGGTCTGCATGTGGAGCTGCATTTTTCCGGATTCTGCCAAACTGGCCTGCAGCACATTTTCCACCAACAGTCCCAACCGCTTGTTTTCTTCATGGATCAATCCGATGTAGTAATTGAAGCTCTCTGGATCCTTTTGCATGTCGGGATCTTTCAATGCTTCTGATGCGAGTCCAATGGTACTGATTGGCGTTTTGAGCTCATGGGTTAGGTTGATCATGAGGTCACTTCGAATGCGGTCAATGAGTATGTTCAGCGCTGCTCCTGTGAAGGCGTAAAAGAACCCCCATGCAAATATCA
>CAXDQP010000094.1:0-7507 GCA_963991335.1 uncultured Flavobacteriales bacterium | reverse complement strand
CGACGACTACGGCCATGCTGACCCATTTGTTGGCTGACACCCCTGAAGGGTGCAATGCATTCTTGGGTGGAATCATGGTTTCCACGGATTCCAATGTTGTGCTCAATAAGGCAAGCAAACGACTGGTGGTTGAAGCCGACGAATTCGACCGGAGCTTTCTCCACTTGAATCCCACCCACGCCGTCATCACGAGCATGGATCCCGACCACCTTGATGTTTACGGCGACAGGGAAGGGTTCATCGCAGGCTTTGACACCTTCTCGAAACAAGTGACGGACACCGTGATTCACGAATCCGCCATTGCTGCGAATCGTCCAGGACTTCAATACGGCTGCGCATCCAGCCGTGATGCAGCGGCCCCCTTGGATTATGCCGCCATCAATCCCCGAACACAAAATGGTTGGTTGGTCGCCGACATCAAATTGCGGAATGAATGGTTCGAAGCTGTCAAGTTTCCGATGCCTGGCGTTCACAATTTGAGCAATGCCTTGGCCGCCATCTGCTTAGCGGACCTCGCAGGCATCAACCGGGTTGAATGCTTGCAACGCATTGGAACATTCCGCGGGATTCATCGCCGGTTCGCCTACCACATTCGCGAACCGCATGGCACCTACATCGATGATTACGCGCACCATCCGAATGAAATCCGCGCCGTGCTCGATGCCGTCAGATTGCACCACCCTGGAAAATCCATTGCCGCCATTTTCCAGCCCCATCTCTATTCAAGAACCCGGGATCATATGCATGAATTCGCCGCTGTTTTGAGCGAATTCGATCGCATCTATTTGCTTCCAATCTACCCGGCACGAGAAGAGCCAATACCCGGCATCGATTCACAAAGCTTGTTTGAAAACATCCTCAACCCCTGCAAGCATCTCATTTCAATAGAACGGATATTCGATAACCTGAAGGAACATCCTCCTGAAGTACTCTTGACAATCGGCGCTGGCGATATTGATCGATGCGTGAATCCTTTGTCAGAGTGGCTCAAACAGGATGTCCATCGGTTCAAACAACTCGAATAAAAGGCATTCATGATTCGCACCATTGCACTCATCTCGACCACGCTTCTGCTCCTTGGAGGGACGGCGACACTGGTAGGGTTTGCGCAAATGGAAGAACAAAATGTTCAATGCACGGCCTTGGAGGTGGACGTTGAGGAGATGGATGGAATGTTTTTCGTCGATGCCGCAGGAGTCAAAGACGCCATCTACAGATACGACAGCATCCGAGGCAGCTTTTTCGCGGACCTCAACCTTGCAGACATTTCAGATTGGGTCCGAACGATTCCCGCGGTGAATGACGTCGAAGTCTACCCCGGTCTGGATCGCATTCTGCACATACATGTCACGCAACGTAAGCCCATTGCCCGGCTGCACACCACTGCTGACGCCACCGACCTGTACATCGACTCAGAAGGCAAACCCTTGGCGCTTTCGCCGTATTTCACCGCCCGCGTACCCGTCATTCACGCCCCGGACCTTGAACAAGCGGAGCCCGCCATCGCCTTTATTCAGGCCATTCGTAACGATTCCTTTTGGTCGGCATTCTGCGATCAAATTGTGATGCAGGCGGGCGGTCAGTTTGAGATCATCCCACGCATTGGCAATGCCCGTATCGCATTTGACAGTAACATCGGATTGCAGGACAAATTGGACAAATTGTTCACCTTTTACTTCGAACAAATCCAACGCGGAAACTTGAACGATTACAAGCGCATCGACCTTTCTTATCAAGATCAAGTCGTGGCGCAACGATACTATTAAGCAAAACGAAATCATCATCCATGGATTCCCAAAAGCAAACTCCCCAAAACGACGAACTGGTCGTCGGCCTCGACATCGGTACAACGAAAATCGCCTGCTTTGTCGGCAGCCGCAATGAACACGGTAAAATTGAAATCCTTGGTTACGGGAAGAGTGAGTCGGTCGGCGTCTCTCGGGGTGTTGTGGCAAATATTGAGCGGACTGTGGAGTCCATCCGTAAAGCCGTGGAGGAAGCCGAACGAACGTCCGGTTGCGACATCGAATTGGTCAATGTAGGCATCGCCGGACAACACATTAAAAGCCAACAAACCCGCGGACAACGGACCCGAGATGACTTGGAATCCGAAATCAGTCAAAGCGATATCGACGCGCTCATCCAAGACATGTACCGACAGGTCAATCAACCCGGTGAGGTGAGGTTTCTCGTTTTGACACTAGATTACGCCGTTGACAATGAAGGTGTCATCATAGATTCCGTTGGGATGTGCGGGATTCGTTTGGAGGCCAACTTTCACGTGATTATCGGACAGATTGCGGCCATTCGAAACATCAACCGATGCATCAAAAAGGCCGGTTTGGTGGTGGATCAGCTGATCCTAGAACCTTTGGCATCGTCAGCATCGGTGTTGAGTGAAGAAGAAAAAGAAGCGGGAGTGGCCTTGGTGGACATCGGAGGAGGAACCACGGACATTGCCATTTTCCAAGACGGCATCATCCGACATACCGCTGTGATTCCATTCGGCGGCAACGTGCTCACCGAAGACATTCGCCAAGGATGCCAGATCATGAAGAAGCAAGCCGAACAAGTGAAACAACGTTTTGGATCCGCCATTTCCACCGAAATGAAGGACAACGAAATCGTATGCATCCCAGGGCTTCAAGGACGTAACCCAAGGGAGATCAGCCTCAAAAACTTGGCCGCCATCATTGAAGCGCGGGTCACTGAAATCATTGAACACGTCCATTTTGAAATTCGAAATTCAGGATTCGAAGACCAATTGATTGGTGGTGTCGTACTTACCGGGGGTGGAAGCCAATTGCGGCACATCACCCAATTGTTCCAATACGTCACAGGGATGGATTGCCGGGTAGGCTTTCCAAGTGAGCACCTCGCAGAGGCGCCCAATCAAGATGCTACGGCGCCAAGTTTTTCAACCGGTGTCGGCCTCGTGATTCAAGGCTACGATCGCCTCTCTCCCCGATCCGAATCCGCTGAGAACGCGGGCGAGCATGTCAACACAGTGTCTACCAAAGAACGCCTCATCGATCGCCTCAAGGGCTACTTCATCGAGGATGAAGAACTCAACTGATATTCACTTCCCACACAATCGAAACACCATGAACGAAACAATTCAATCCACATCCTCAGAAGTGAACCTGAACGCACCCATCAAAGTCATTGGCGTCGGCGGTGGCGGCTCAAATGCCGTGAACACCATGTACGACCGTGGCATCCAAGGCGTCGACTTCATCATTTGCAATACCGATGCTCAAGCATTGGAAGCCAGTCCTGTGCCCGTTAAGGTACAATTGGGCATGACGCTGCCCCGCGGCCAAGGTGCCGGTTCACTCCCTGAAGTGGGGCGCAATGCCGCCATTGAGTCAATTGACGAAGTCAAGGAATTGATCGGAGACAAAACGAGCATGGTGTTCATCACGGCGGGAATGGGAGGAGGCACTGGCACGGGAGCCGCTCCAGTAATCGCTCAAGCAGCTCGTGAGATGGACATTCTCACGGTCGGCATCGTGACCATTCCATTCCAGTTCGAAGGAAAACGCAGAACGGCACAAGCACAGAAAGGCCTTGAACAGATTCGCGAATCGGTGGACACCTTGCTCATCATCCGAAATGACAAACTGCGGGAACTGTACGGGAATTTGGCCATACGAACGGCCTTCAGCAACGCTGACGAAATCCTCTGTACCGCAGCCAAAGGCATCGCCGAGGTCATTACGCTCACCGGAGAGATCAACGTGGATATGAACGACGTGAATACGGTCATGCGCAATTCAGGGCGCGCCATCATGGGATCGGGAAAGGCATCGGGCGAAGGACGAGCGAGAACGGCAGTGATCGAAGCATTGGAGTCTCCCCTGCTCAATGACTGCGACATAACCGGAGCGCACTTTGTCTTATTGAACATCACATTTGGCAACGAAGAAATCCTGATGGATGAAATCATGGAAATCACCGATTTCATTCAAACCGCAGCGGGGCAGTCAGCAGAGGTCATATGGGGCTATGGCGTGGATGAGTCCTTGACGGATGATTTGTGTGTGACTGTGATTGCAACAGGCTTCGAAGGCAAAGACCAATGGAATCCTCAAGAAACCGAAAAAACCACCCGGTTTGTTTTGGGCGCTGAAAAAGAAATTACGGAACCCATAGCACCCATTGCTCCATCTGCGAGCACCATTGCAAGCGAAGAAACGGAAGCCGTCAACGAGGAAGAAACGCCGTTTCTCAAGGCAAAGCCCGAGGTTGAATCACTCAACTTGGACATGACAGCGGGCCTCACGGATGCACACAAATCAATCAACCACGAAGAATCAACGCTGGATGAGGCGAACGCGAGCGACGGTGAAGAGGCCATGAAGGTGTACACCTTAGACAGCGCACCCTTGCCAACGACTACGGATGAACCCAATCTGGGAGGCATCCGCTTTCACGAAGCGAAAAAAGAAGAAACGCCAGCACCCGAACCCGTGAAGGCTCCTCTTTCCCAGACTGCTGATACCACACCTTCTGGCAATCGCGTCCCCATTCAACCCGTAACGAAGCAACCCGATTCAGGAGACAACGGCCGAAATCAACGCATCCAACAGTTCACTCGAAAACTAAAAACACCCGGTGGATTGGCCAATCTTGAAGCGGAACCCGCATACAAGCGGCGCCAAGTTGTTCTGGATGACGTGGATCATTCATCCAAATCACAAGTGAGCCGGTTCACCCTCAACGAGCAAGTGGACGAGGAGGGAGAGCGGCACATTGAACTACGAAACGACAATCCATTCCTCCACGACAACGTCGATTGAATCCATCATGTCATTCTATTCCACCATTTCTGAAGGCATCAAAGATGCCATGCGGAGCAAAGACAAGGAGCGCCTCAGTGCCCTCCGAGACATCAAAAGCAAGCTAATCCTTGAAGCCACCAAAACTGGCGCAGAAGCCGAGAGCATCGACGACGCTACCGCATTTTCCATTCTGAACAAGCTCTACAAGCAGCGCAACGAATCTGCCGAAATTTACCAAGAGCAAAAGCGACCTGACCTCGAATCTGAGGAACGGGCGCAAGCCGCAGTCATTGCAGAATTCCTACCAGCGCAATTGAGCGAGGATGAAATTGCCGCGAAGGTAGCCAGCATCATTTCCCAGATGGGCGCCAGTTCCATGGCCGATATGGGAAAGGTAATGGGCCGAGCCTCCGGTGAAATGGCGGGCAAAGCAGATGGCAAGCTGATTGCCCAATTCGTAAAATCACAGCTGCAGAACCAATAAGGAAGACTTTTGTTACAGCATTATCAACGCACGAACCATGAACAAACTATTTACCAGCCTTTCCATCGCCATCCTCCTGATGAGTTGCGGAACCACACCCGGTGACACTCAGGAGACAGCGACTGCGGACAGCAGCACGAAAAAAGAAACCAAAACAAGCAACACGGCGTTTGCCGACGGTCAATACACCGTGAATGCTGATTTGAGCACATGCAATTGGGTTGGTACGGAAATCACCACCAAAACGCACACGGGTACGCTTGATATTTACAAGGGCTCTGTTTCAGTAGTTGACAACCGAGTGAACGCTGCCTTCGTTGCTTTGAACATGTCTACCATCAACGTCACGAATCTCTCAGGAGACGCCAAAGCGAGTTTGGAAGGCCATCTCAAATCTGAAGATTTCTTCGGAGTTGAGAAAAATCCATTTTCGGAATTGAAATTGGAAAGCATCAAAACCAAAGAGGGCCAATCCTATGCCGGAGGCATACTGAACATTCGGGGCATTTCCCATCCGATTTCATTCCCGGTCGAAGCATCGCAAGACGGAAATCAAATGACGTTTGATGGCGACATGACATTTGATCGTTCAAAATACAATGTCAAATTCCGATCCGGATCCTTCCCAGATTTGTTCCCGGACCTCGGTGACAAACTGATCAACGATGAAATCACCATCAGCTTTCACATTGTAGCAGAAAGCTGATCCTACCTGCTGCCTCGATATTGAAACCGAAAGGCCTGCTTCCCACAATGGAGGCGGGCTTTTTTTTTGCAGCGCTCAAATGAATTGCTTCTATCTTCGCTTCGAGAGACCATGCGCTGGACCAATTACTTCTTCCACCCCGGTGACTATCGTTACTACGTTTGCTCCTTTGGCGAGGATGAACATGCTGACTCATTCGCTGAGCGTCTTGAACAGGCTGGGATTGCATTTGAACGGCACCGAGAAGAGAACGAATGGCTGTTTGGTGTGGCACGATCACACTTCAAGCAAGCCTTGAATGCCAACCACCTCGTTTATGCACAATACCGGACCAAATTCATTCCCGTAAAAGGATTGCGCAATACGATGCTGTTTGTCACATTGGGGGCCATCGTACTTGCGCTTTTGGGGTATTTTTCTACCCAAGCTAATGCCCAGCAAATAAAACGTCAAAGCCCCTGGAGCCTATCCGTTGGGGCGCTATTCGTCGTGCCATTGGAAGCCGTTGGTTTGGAATCAGTGACAGCGTCGAATGAGAACTTAGAAGCCATTTGGAATCCGAAAGGGGGCAATGGATTCGGCGCGCGCATTCGACGCGACATCAACGACCAATGGAGCTTAGCCCTCGGATTAGAAACCATGCGCTTGTTGGCTGACTGGGAACTCAAATACGTGCCGGATTGGGAACTCAATCCGAACGAAGAAGGTGCCTTATCGGATACCTTACGACTGCGTTCCAGTCGCTACCGCATGCCTTTTCTTGGCACGGTGCGGGTGCCTGTCAATAACAAAACGGAACTATCAGCAGCCGCGGGCATGAGCCTCGATTTTTTACTCAGCGACGTTTTCACCGCGGGCTATCAACAAAACGACGCCATCTACAGCGATTATTCCGTTGAAGAAAATCGCCAACAACGATGGGCAATGCCCTTGCGCGCTGACATTGGAATCAAAATAAAAGGAGCCACGAGCGATGACATCGCCTTGTATTTGGGGGCAACATACTGGCGGGAATGGAATTCCAATCGCTGGGGCGAAGCGCAATGGACGCAAGGATTGGACGCGTCCAAAGTCAGAATTTTCTTGCCCCAGTCTGCCTTTGCTGTTGACTTCAGAATTTTTCTGCCCTGAAGCTGCATTTTTAAGACGCGCTTGAATCTACCCAGCGTGTCACATATTCCAGGGGCTTTCGGTGGCTTTTCGGCCATTCCCCTTCCGGATAGCCGATGTAAAAAAACCCAATCACCTCCGTATCCGAATCAAACCCTGCAAACTGCTGCACTTCGGGCAAATGAATCATGGGCGGCGTGGACCAAAACCCCCCAAGTCCATGAGCCGTGCACGTCAAATACATGTTTTGCATGGCACACGCGACCGCGTTACGCTCATCTCGAATGTCAATTCTGCCATTTGGATCCGGTTTGACGCCCACGACAACCATGGCCGTCACCTGTTTTCCACGTGCCTCAAGTTTTGCCACTTTCGCCTCCGTAGCGTTTTCCCCTGCCGCGAGTTGATACCACTCCGCCAACT
>CAXDQP010000093.1:0-7537 GCA_963991335.1 uncultured Flavobacteriales bacterium | reverse complement strand
AGAATGGACGGTACGGATTATTGAAACTCGGCTGGAAGCCCGGTCCTCCGTATCAACCCACGTATCCCTCTCCATATGCACTCCGATTGGCGTCATAATAGTCATCTTCAGCCAAATCTTCAACGCCCGCTTGTTCCATTGCAAAGGCCAAGTATTTGCTGTCGGTGATAAATTCCTCGCCACGGCTGAGGTACAATTCGTCATTTTCGAGCGCAGAAAAATCCGGAAGGCTAGCGCATCCTGCCAACAGGGTCGTTGCTGCAGCTAGGCTGAGTATCCAACGAACGGGAATAGCCTGAAGAAAAAGCGGGGTAAGAGGAAGTCTAGCCATGGGGAATGTCATTTATCCTGAGAAAGGTACGAAATTGGGTACTTTTGTGGCGCACGAGGTTCACGCATCCTCTGTAACACAAATCATACCAAACTACCTGAGCAATTGCCATGGCATCAAAATTGACTTCCCGCGAATCGGATTACAGCAAGTGGTACAATGAATTGGTCGTGCAGGCCGATCTCGCGCAGCACAGCGATGTCAAAGGCTGCATGGTGATCAAGCCCTATGGTTTTGCCATTTGGGAGCGCATGAAAGACGTGTTGGATCAGAAGTTCAAAGACACAGGCCATGTGAATGCTTATTTCCCGCTGTTCATTCCCAAGAGTTACCTTTCAAAGGAAGCCGATCACGTGGAAGGATTCGCCAAGGAGTGTGCGGTTGTGACGCATTACCGTTTGAAGAATGCAGAGGACGGCAGCGGCGTTGTGGTCGATCCCGATGCCAAACTCGAAGAAGAGTTGATTGTGCGGCCGACCTCGGAAACGGTCATTTGGAACACATACAAGGGATGGATTCAGAGTTACCGCGACTTGCCCTTGCTGGTGAACCAATGGGCCAACGTGGTGCGCTGGGAGATGCGAACACGCTTGTTTTTGCGAACGACCGAATTTCTTTGGCAAGAGGGCCACACCGCGCATGAGACGTCTGATCAGGCGGTGGAAGAGGCACGCAAAATGTTGGATGTATACGCCGACTTTGCAGAAGGGTGGATGGCGATGCCGGTTCTGAAAGGAATCAAATCGGCGAATGAGCGATTCGCAGGTGCGGTGGATACGTACTGCATTGAAGCGATGATGCAAGACGGAAAGGCGCTGCAGGCGGGAACCTCGCACTTTCTCGGACAGAATTTTGCGAAGGCATTTGACGTGAAATTTGCGACGCGCGACGGCGGTCAGGAGTTGGTTTGGGCCACCTCTTGGGGGGTGTCAACGCGTTTGATGGGCGCGTTGGTCATGACGCACTCGGACGACGCGGGACTGGTGTTGCCTCCGAAGTTGGCGCCGATTGAAGTGGTGCTCGTGCCCATTTACAAGGGGGAGGAGCAGATGGCTGAGATTGTTGCCGCGTTGCAGGGTGTTGCTGACGAGTTGAAGGCAGCGGGCATTCGAGTGAAGCTCGACGATGACGATTCGAAGCGTTCGGGGTGGAAGTTCGCGGAATACGAATTGAAGGGCGTTCCGGTGCGATTGGCCATGGGGCCTCGCGATCTCGCAGGCGGAACGATAGAAGTAGCTCGGCGTGATACGCGGACCAAAGAGATCGTTCCGATAGAGGGCATTCAGGGCCATGTGAAAGGATTGCTGGAGGAGATTCAAACGTCATTGTTTGACCGTGCCGAAGAACGTCGCACCGCGACAACCACCCGTGTCGATACCTGGGAGGAGTTCTTGGCCGCGCTGGAAGCGGGTGGTTTTGTAGAAGCCCATTGGGACGGTACCTCCGAAACGGAAGATTTGATCAAAAAAGAAACCAAAGCCACCATTCGTTGCATTCCGCTCGAAGGCAATGAAGAGGCAGGGAAATGCGTTCGAACCGGAGCGGACTCTGCACAACGTGTGGTTTTTGCTCGTGCTTACTGACCCATAAAAACAACTGACCATGGAAAGCAACATGCCGATTGGACTGAATCCGCAAACCACCCAAGAACTCACCAAGGGCTTGAATGATTTGCTTGCAGACTTGCAGATTTTTTATCAAAATGTTCGTGGTTTTCATTGGAACATTCGGGGCAAAGCTTTTTTCGAGCTCCACTTGAAATTCGAAGAACTCTACACCGACTTGCAGATCAAGATCGATGAGGTTGCAGAGCTTATTTAGAGCCTCGGAGGTCGGCCGTTGCATACTTATGAAGCCTATTTGGCGGCGACCGTTGTGCATGCGGTCAAAGACATCAGTGATGGAGAAGAGGCTATGAAGCATTGCGTGGCTGCATTCAGCGTGCTCTTGTTGCGCGAGCGAGCGTTGCTGCAGTTGTCCGGACAATCCGGCGACGAGGGCACCAATGCACTCATGAGTGATTACATCCGAGAGCAAGAAAAAACAGTGTGGATGTTCCGCGCGTATTTGGGCTAATTGCGGCCTCTTCCGGGCAGTATGGTCCCTGATGATTTGCGTGTCTTGCTTTTTTTTGACTTGTGCATTGAGCAAAACAGAACGTGTAGTATATTTGCGCCCCAATTGGCCCGTTCGTCCAGGGGTTAGGACGCCAGGTTTTCATCCTGGAAACAGGGGTTCGATTCCCCTACGGGCTACTTTCAAAATCCTCGCATCTTCAACAGGTGCGGGGATTTTTGCGTTCAAGGCCTGCTGGGCAAAAATCGACAGTTCAAAACTGACCCAACTTATAAGGGAAAGCCGTTTTTCGGCCTAGATCGAATGATACGAAATGGGGAGGTGGGCTCAACAGATCCGGTCTTGTTTTGGCACACCGGTGGAATCCGTTCTCCTTGGGGCTGAAGTTCGGAGATGTGAATCTGAAACTAAATTGATGGATGTCCGTAGACAACATAATGGTTGTCAATTTTACCCCAACTGGAATGGTGCCGACGAAGCAAACGGCGCCCTCCGTGCCGCTGCAGGCTCATGAAATCGTTGAGCAAGTGCACGAGGCGCAAGAGGTTGGCATTACCATGGTGCACCTTCATGCCAGAAACGCGGATGCGACCCCGTCCTCTAAGGTAGAGGATTATGCTCCCATTTTGGAGGGCATACGAGCGCACTGTCCTGATTTGGTTATCTGCACATCGTTAAGCGGAAGGAACGTGGTTGATCCGGTGCTCCGTTCGGAAGTATTGAGTTTGAAACCGGACTTGGCCTCACTAACTCTTTCTTCGTTGAACTTCTTTTCCCAAGCTTCTTTGAATGCACCGGATACCATCCGGCAACTTGCGGCCAACATCCGCGAGGCTGGAGCGAAACCCGAGCTCGAAGTTTTCGATCTCGGAATGATGAATTACCTCCACTACCTGCAGCGAAAAGGGCTTGTTGAAGCGCCCTTTTACATCAACATTCTATTGGGAAACATTGCTGGTGCGCAGTTGAATCCATCGTCGGTAGGCGCTTTGCTGCAGGACGCACCAGAGAATAGCTACATTGCTTTGGCGGGTATTGGGCAAACGCAGTTCGATAGCCATATGATGGCTTTATCCTTGAATTTAGGTGTTCGCATCGGGTTGGAGGACAACACATGGTTTGACCGTGACCGAAATCGACCAGCTACGAATTTGACCTTATTGAAACGGCTGCATGCGCTGATGGAATTGAGCGAACGCAAACTTTGCACGGCCAAAGAGTTCGGAGAAATGGGATTCTACAATTCGCATCGTAATTTGAAATGAAAACGAAACGATTCAATGCATTGGGTTTCTGCCCGCGCACGACGGGCGTGCTATTGGACCTGCTTGCCCAATGTGAAGGGGTGTCGATGGCGGAGTTGCACATTCGATGTGTGTTGAATTTGCCACTTCCAACGTTGGATTCCAATTCGATGTTGTTCCTGGATCGTCTGGGAGGCTATGAGTTCTTGCCGCACACGCAGGCGACTCGAGAAACGTTTGAATGGAGAACGGTCACTGCAGTAAAAAGTGGCCGCGTACCCCAGGCTTTTGAGCGGGACTTGGAACACATTCCTGGTTTTTCATTGAATTCTGTTGAGTCGGTTGTCCACCCTTCGGCGGTTATTGCTGAGTCGGTGCACATCGGTCCTGCTACTTGGATCCATCCAAATGCGACGGTATCCTTTGGAAGCCGTATTGGCGCTGGCGTCTCGATTTCGCGCAATTGCAGCATCGGTCACCACTGCATCATTGAGAACCTGGCACAGGTCAATCCCGGGGCGCACCTTTCGTCCGATACCGTCGTAAAGTCGCTCGCGACCGTCGGTATCGGAGCAAGTACACGCCAAGGAGTTGTAATCGGAGCAGGCGCTTTCGTAGGAGCAGGCGCCGCTGTCATAGCTGACGTTCCTCCGGGTGTGCTTGTCGTCGGTGTCCCTGCGAAAATCAAGTCATAAACTCAGCGCATGAAAGTAAAAAGTTATCCGGTAACCCGGCCTTTTCTGCCCCCTTTAGATGATTACAAATCTCAGGTGGATGCCATATTCGCTTCAGGATGGCTTACCAACGAAGGTTCCTGCGTCAATGCTTTGGAGGAGCAACTCCAATCCAAATTGGCGTTGCCACAGGTCAACTTGGTGTCAAGCGGAACGATTGCGTTGCATTTGGCCATTCGAGCGTTGAATTTATCCGGAGAAATCCTCACGACAGCCTTCTCTTACATTGCCACGACAAGCAGCATCCACTGGAGCGGATGCCGGCCTGTTTTTGTGGACATTGAGTCTCACGGGTACAACATTGACCTGGAGGATCTGGAACGCAAGATCACGCCACGCACTTCGGCAATTCTGGCCACCCACTGCTTCGGAGTTCCTTGCGACGTGGCGGGCATCCAGCGCATTGCGGAACACCACGGGTTGAAGGTGATTTACGACGGGGCGCACGCGTTTGGCACCGTGGTCAACGGGCAAAGTGTGTTCCATTGGGGAGATGTTAGCACGTGCAGTATCAATGCCACCACGCTGTACAACTCGGTGGAGGGCGGTATGGTGGTTGCGCGGTCTGCAGAGGTTGCAGAACGAGTACGGCGGTTGCGCAACTTTGGACACAACGGGGAGGAAAAGTTCTCGGAATTTGGCACGAATGGAAAGAACAGTGAGCTGCATGCAGCAATGGGTTTGAGTATTTTACCCCATGTTGACGAAATCTTGGAACAGCGTCGAATGCAAGCTGAAACCTACCATGAAGTTTTGTTCAAAGCGCCTTTGCGACTGCCTCCGGTCAACAATCCGACATGGAATTGTGCTTACTTCCCAATTGTTTTTGAGAACGAACAACGCTGTATTACGGTAAAGACGGAACTTGCAGAGCGAGGAATACTTACTCGCAGGTACTTTTACCCCAGCCTCAATCGCATCGCTACCGACAGTCCCGAATCTTGTCCTCGCGCCGAGTCCCTCTCTGAGCGGATTTTGTGCTTACCCATGTTTCACGAGTTGACGCAAAATGAAACGGCAACCATCGGGCGGCTAATCGTGTCTTTGTGCTCGACATCATCTGCGGCGTAATGAGACTTCAACCGTTAAGCCTCAGATTGCTGTCTCGCCTGTTTCGAATAGAGGCGAAATATCGGCTGCACCGCCTTGCAGGCGCCTCCATCTTCGCGAAAGCAAAGGATCGACTCGCCAGCTTGATGCAGCGGTTTATTTCTTGGTTTATGCTGGTCCACCGAGATATGGAAAAGACCGAAGACCTGCGTACCCTAGTGTTTATGGGGACTTACAATGGTGAGCCTTGGGTTGAAGAAGCGGTGCTCAGCTTGCAGGCCATGGAATTCACAAACTGGCACTTACTGATTGTAGACGATGGCTCAGATGATGATACTCCGGCCTTGGTTCGCCGCCTAGCAAAGCAACATCCAGATCAAATCACTGCGGTATGCCTCGATTTGAATTCCCATCCTGTTTCCAATGTCAACCCGGCACTGGATTGGTTCTTGGAGCGGCCCGAGTTCGAGGCCTTCTGCATCCTGGATCAGGATGACATCGCTTTGCCGGGCATGATTTCAGAAAGCCTAAGGCTGATGAACCCGCGTGTTCAGGTGGTTCGATTCAAGGCCACTCGATTCAATGCCGATTTGACTCAGCCCATCTTCACATATGCGGCGTATTCGCAATTGTTAATCCGGCGTGCCATCATCGAGCGGGTCGGGAAACGCATTGATCGTGGGCAAAGCATGCCGACAGATTCAGATTATTTGGAGCGCATCGAACGCGATGCTTTGCAACACGGGCAACTCGTTGTGCTCACTCATCATGTTTGTCAACACATGCGGGTCACCGGCGCTAACCGCTCTTTGAGCAACGGCAGCAATCGGGCCCGTAGACTTCAACAATGGATTACCTACGCGTCATGAGAATCTTGATCACAAGTTGTGGGAAGCGGGATTACTTGGTGAAATGGTTTGTCCTTGCAGCCGGTCCCAAGGGCACGGTGCATGTGGGCAACAGCCATGCGGACAGTCCATGTTTTGCCTTGGACGTTCCACACGTCGTGACACCGCTTGTAGCTTCGCCTGCGTACATACCCTTCCTCCTCGACTATTGCAGTGAGAACCAAATCGATTTGGTTTGTCCGCTTTTTGACGAGGACGTGCACTGCCTGGCCATGCACGGCGATCAATTCCGTGAGCAGGGGACGCTGGTATTGGGCCCTCAGCGCAAACTCGCGCGTTTGGCCATTGACAAGTGGGCTGCGCATCAGTGGCTCACTGCACATGGCATCGGGACACCGTTCACGGCTCTTGACTTGGAGGTGGTGCGTTCGTGATTGGACCGAGAGGAGAGTTCGTTCCCGCTCATGGTGAAGCCCCGCTATGGTATGGGATCCATTGACGTCTACATCGTTCACAACTGGGACGAGTTGCTTCAGACGTTCAGTTTTTTGACTCAACGTTGCCATTCGCAGAGGGGCCTCAGGGACAAAGCTGGAGCGTATGGTGGAGGGGATGTGCTTGTGCAGAAGCGACTTGTTGGGGATGAATTTGGGGTGGACGTGCTGAATGACCTCAAGGGAAAACCGGTGGCCGTCGTTCCGAAGCGAAAGCTATCGATGAGTGCAGGGGAGACTTGGGCGGCTGCAACGGTCCGTTCAACAGACTTACACCTCCTGGGTATGGAGCTGGGAGAGGCGTTGGGGCACACTGGTAATTTGGACTGCGATGTTTTTGTTGTGGACGGCGTTCCGGTGGTGCTTGAGTTCAACGTGCGCTTCGGAGGGGGCTACCCGTTCTCGCATTTTAGCGGCGTGGACTTTCCGCGGTGCATCGCCGCGTGGCTGGACCGCACCTCAATCGATCCCCGTTGGCTGACCTATACCGAAGGGGACTCGGCCGTGAAATCATTGAGCGTCCGTGCTCTCTAAATCGATTGAAAGAGCCCTTGCATCGCAGTTTGAAGGCGCCCGACTTTGCAACAAAATATGCTTTGATGCGCGATAGATGTGGCAGTTTCCGAACAGATAGCAATTGAACGGAATGCCGGCTTTCGTTGGGACGGCGGGTCACATGAGGGTATAGGTTCGTGGGGTCTGGAAAAAACTGTAGGAAAGCGATAGGGATTGTAAAAGTATGGCATATGGAGGAAATCAA
>CAXDQP010000092.1:0-7563 GCA_963991335.1 uncultured Flavobacteriales bacterium | reverse complement strand
TTCCTATCTATTCGGGATAAAATCGATGCATTGTCCTTAAATCTCGCCGTTAAGTAGGGATTCGATTGATTCTCGAGCCATTCCTGAAACCCCTCCTCGGTGCTGATTTTCAAACGTCGAAACTCCATCAAGTCCATGCGAAACTCACTGTGTCGTGCTGGGTTTTCGATAAAGTGAAAACCCCACTTGAAAATCAATGAGTTTTGGGCATACTCAGGCCTGTTCTCACGGCCCCAATTGAAGGCGAAATCCGAACGCGCTCGGTTAGAAGGGCGCAATTTAAATAAGGGGATTGGCGGAATTCCCAGGGTTGAATAATGTGCTTGCACCGTCCAAGCCCCACTGTTTGGCACCAAGTAATCATTTGAATAGGAAAACGGCCGCGTAGAAGTGATTCCACCTGATAATTGGATGTCCCACTCATCGCCACGCCCAGACGCGAGCCGATCCATCAATGACCAACTCAGAACAGGTCCATAGCGCGCATCCGTTCGCGTCATATCCAGAGCCGTTGTCATACCAAATCGCTTGGCAGGATGAACCAAAACATTCACATCATAAATATATTGTTCATTTACAAGTCCATTAAAGGAACCCGGAATGTCCACACGTGAAACACACGGCAACTCAACAACACGCCTCTGGGTCTCGCGCAACACGCGGTCATTGTATCGCATCCCTTCTTCAATCGACATCAAAAATTCGACCACATTCGAGCGGATGAGCGAATCGCCTTTTGCCCCTTCCACTGACCAGGTAACACGACCAAACCTCGCCTCTTTGTGGCGTTTGGGAGTCTCTTCATTTGACCAGCCTTCGGGAGCTAACTCAATTTCCAACTTCACTTCATGCAGATGACGAGATTGACTCGTGTCCGCTGTGAAATTCACGTGCGACGCTTGCACAGAGGCAAATCCGCGGTTGCGCAGGTCTTGTGCCACCCTATTTCGAGTGACCTCCAGAGCATCAATCGCGAAGTCATCGCCAGGCTTCATGTCAATCTCAATCTGGGAAACAACACCATCCATGCCCATTTGAGCATCGGACCAATCAATCGAACCAACCTTCCACAAGGGGCCTGGTTCCAAAAGATACCTAACCTCAACCGTCCGTTCATTGATTGTATCGATGACCGCAGTACAATCCGCGTCTAAAAAACCCAGTTGCTTGCTGATAAACTTGATGTTCAGAGCGGTCCGCTGTACAAGCGTAACATCGAGCTTTGCTGGTGGTTCCCCCATCTTTTCCGATAGCCACCAGCGAAGCCCTCCGATTGGTTTGCCCACGTCTTGGCGGCGCTGAATGGCACGATCAAGGGCAGCCGGTCGAACCAATCCGTGCAATCGCATTGGAATGCGAATCCCCAAGAATTTTGCGTTGGAAGCGATACGCATGCCAGAATCAAAGGATTCTGATTTCAAAGCAACCTGCTTCGCATTGGGCCACTCAATTGTTTGACTTTGCAGGTAAATTGAATCCGCCTCCATCATTCGCAACGGGGAACAACCCGAGCCGAGAAACACGCAAAGCGCCGCAAGATATCCATACCTTCGCCACAAGCATTTACCACGAATGACCCGCGAAGAAATCTTACAAGTCAAATCCTTGAACAAGCGAAGCGAACGCAAGGCGCGTGGACAATTCATCGTTGAAGGGGTTAAAAACATGTCGGAATTGGCGTCAAGTCCTTTTGGAATTGAGCGAATTTACTATACGCAAGGCATGGACGAACACATTCCTGAACAACTTCTGCCAAGTTCCCAAGCCGTGAGTTCAAAAGCAATGGACCGGATTTCCCAATTGAAAACGCCTCCAGGATTGCTCGCTGTTGCGAAAATCCCTTATCACACCACGCACATTCTTGATGAGCTTTCCAATCAAAAGCTCCCGTTCGCCTTGGTCGCCGACGGAATTCAAGATCCCGGAAACCTCGGAACCTTGATCCGATCGGCCGATTGGTTTGGGATGCACGCCTTACTGGTAACCGAGAACACGACAGATCCCTGGTCTACGAAGTGCGTACAGGCTTCCATGGGGTCCATTTTCAAAGTCCCTGTATTGGAATGGAAAGATGAGTTTCAAGCGAAAACAGAAATGCTGCAGCATTACGCATTGGACCTCGACGGCGCGGCATATCATGAAGTGAATTGGAGCGCCGGACTCATTTGGATTGGATCAGAAAGCCACGGACTTAAGGTGGCTGAGGCTCTGCCCCACCAGAAAATCACCATCCCCCGCATCGGTAGAGCGGAATCGTTAAATGCTGGAGTTGCCGGCTCCATTGCTTGCGCAGAAATTGCTAAAAGCTTCTGTTGAAATCTGAATAGACCAAAATTGGCTAAACCAGCTCTTTCTCAATCGCATGGATGCGATTTAGGAGCGGCATCGATGTGATTTCACACCATTTACGGGTGATTTGTTCATGTGAAAAACTCAAATCACTCATCCCATCAACCATTCCCTCCAATCGCTGAATGCAACGCTGACTTACATCATCACTGACCGCTTTGGGCGTCCAATCCACCGGCCAGTTATCAACGGGTCCTTCATTCAAATCCCACAGCTTTTTCGCTGCCCAATGCTGCGAAGGCCATTCCTTCATGCCGGCATGAATCTTTTGATCCATTTGATTCGCCATGCTCACAGCTGGTCGAATGCCTTCCGTTGGAGCTTCCCAGAGCATCGGTTCCGAAAAAGCGACATGAACGGCACCCTTAAAACCGAAAAGGCCTTGCTTCATACTCCTCTCATCTTCTCCCGTCTGCTTCTCATAATCGCCACCGTTCGACTCGCGCAACAATAGCTCTCGAACCTTCATCCCATCACATGGATCCCATTCATAACTCAATGTAACCGGGTGCACGCGCATAGCGTTCCAATCCTCTCCATCCTTTCGATTCACAAGCATTCGAATCAATGCAGGTGAAGTACGGTCGTCTCCGTCTTTGGCCCTTCCTTCTCGATGTGCTAGCCACAGACTTGAGCGTTCTTCGAGGATAACGTGTCGGACATAATCAGCGACTTCTGCGCTGCTCATTAACTGCTCCCGAGGCGTCCCCCCCCGACTAACGATGAAGCTTTTGTTCAATCTCACTAATGCCTCGACCCAAGGCGTTTCCAACAAATTGCTGCCAATGCCTATCTGCGTTGTTGGATGACCAAGCGATAACAGCCCCATATTGATCAAAGAAGGGTCTAAAACAATGTCTTTGTGATTGGAAATGAACAATGCACCATGCGAATCAAAGCCCTCGGGAAAAGAAAAGGTGACTTCATCCGCGGTATTATCAAGGACCAATTGCACAAATGGTTTTGACACTTCTGCCTGAAACTCATCAACGCTCTGAATGCTCGAAACACCTTGAAGCAACCGGGATGCAGCCTCTTGACCCATAAATGGAATAAGTTGTTCCGACCAATTCATCGACTCCAACAACGTCTGAATGGCACCAGGCACTTCATCCTTCAAATAAGGCCGCATATGAGCAAATGTGTCTTGCATCTTTGGAGCGCAATTTAGGTAACCTAAATTTGGCACATGACATTTTCTGAGTTGAAGCTGACCCGACAATTCCTCAACGCGATTGAAGACGCGGGTTATCAGGAGCCTTCTCCCATCCAAATCAAGGCGATACCGCCATTACGCTCTGGACAAGATGTCATCGGGATTGCACAGACGGGAACCGGCAAAACAGCTGCCTTTCTTCTGCCATTGCTCCAGAATCTTAAATACGCGCAACATGATGAGCCACGCGCACTTGTGCTGGCACCCACCAAAGAACTGGCATTGCAGATTCACCATGAAGCGCTGAAATTTGCGTCGTATACGGATCTTCGAATTTTAGCGCTGTACGGTGGAATTGGACCCAAAACTCAAATCGAAGCGCTTCAAGAAGGTTGCGACTTGGTCATTTGCACTCCAGGACGTTTCATCGAACTGTATAGCCATGGTCATGTGAAGACCAAGCGAATCAAACAACTGGTGCTGGACGAAGCAGACCGCATGATGGACATGGGATTCATGCCGCAATTGCGGCAAATCCAAGAGATTATCCCAAACAAACGTCAGAACATGCTCTTCTCGGCCACTTTTCCACCTCGCGTAGAACGGCTTGCCGACGAGTTCCTTTTGTGGCCCACACGGATTGAAGTCACCCCAGAATCAACGCCGGTTGAAACGGTTCGACAGTTGAAACTGGAATTGCCCAATCATCGTACCAAGATTGCTTTCATTGAATGGTGGATCACGAATTTCCTCGGTGACAAACGCTTGTTAATTTTCGCACGCAAGAAAGAAGAAGCGGAAAATTTGGCCCGTTATCTTCAGCGTTCCTTTGATTTTGGAATTCGGACCATTCACAGCAATAAAGGGCAAAATTCTCGCATCAATGCAATGGAAAATTTCAGGTCCGGCGCCGTGCGAATACTGGTTTCCACGGATGTCGCTAGTCGCGGTATTGACGTGCCAGAAACGGAAATGGTCATCAACGCCTCCGTGCCTCGAGATCCGCATGAATATGTGCATCGCATTGGCCGAACAGGACGCGCTTTCCGGGATGGAACCGCACTGACCATTAACGATCCCGCAGAACGGTATGCGTTGGAACGAATTGAAGCATTGGTCGGGGAACCACTGGAGGAAATAGAGGCACCAGAATCCCTCGAATCATTTGAAACTCCGCGGCATGAACGTCAGATGCAAGCGCGGGAAATTGACCGTGAAATGCGCAAAAGAGATCCCAACTATCGAGGGGCCTTCCACGAAAAGAAGAAGAAAGGAGGCGGAAAGAACCCTTCGCGTTCAAATCGGAAGTCGAGAAAGTAACTTGTCAGGCAAGTCCGACCATGGGGTCAAGCCCTCCCCATGTAAAATATAGCCTTCTTCATAACACATAATCGCTAGGCGACCGTCATCCAGAGGCTGCACATGGGTGTGAAAATTGAAATCAAAGCCTTTGCGGCGCAGCCAAATCATGCGGCTTTCCTCTGTCATTTCATCTTTGACCGACTCCTTTAATGAGACGAGAAGCGACCAATTCCGGGTCAACACTTTTTCCACCTCTTTTACGGTGGAGGACTTCACATGGCTTCTTCTATGCCGGCGCACTCGGCACACATCATTGCAGAACTTCTTGTCCATCCTGCCGCGCAATGTACTGCCACATTCCTGGCAGCGACTACTGGGGAATTTTAAAATCATAACGCAATAAAAACACAAGTAACATGCTTGTTATGTGTGGTTTACAACCGGAGCTTTAAAATTCACAGCCGCAAACGAACCCGATGTAATCAGGCTACAATTGCATTTTGTCAATCAGTTGAACAAATAGCTTCGTGAGCATCGGCTCAGCTTTTTGAGCCATGGCAACCACTTCATCAAGGTCAAAAGGTTTCTACGCATCTGGATTGCATTCATCCGTGAGGACACTCACGGCCGCACAAGGCATACCCATATGAACGGAGGCAATGACTTCAGGAACAGTTGACATTCCAACTGCATCCGCACCGATGGCTCGTAGGTATCGATACTCCGCACGCGTTTCCAGCTGGGGCCCCGCAACACTAGCGTATACGCCTTCATGAACGTCTATGCCCGATTCCAATGCCGTCTCTTTTAAAAGGGCTGTCAGGGTTGCATCATATGGCTCGCTCATATCGGGGAATCGTGTTCCAAGGGTTGGAAAATTAGCACCACGCAGAGGCGTATCCGGCAAAAGGTTGATGTGGTCCTCAATGACCATTAATCCGCCTTTCACGAACGCAGGATTCAGGCTTCCAGAGGCATTTGAGATCAAGAGTGACTTGGCGCCAAGCATCCGTGAAATCCGCACGGGCTTGACCACTTGCTCCATCGAATAGCCTTCGTAAAAATGAAACCGCCCCTGCCAGGCCAGAACTTTCTTACCCTTTAAAACCCCATAAATGAGCTTGCCAAAATGCTGCTCTACTGTCGCTACTGGGAGATGTGGAATTTGACTATAGCTCCAGGAATGAAGAATGTCAATGGAGTCCACAAGTCCTCCAAGCCCCGTGCCAAGCACGATTGCCAGGTCCACGTCTTCAATTCCCCGCTCTCGCAGATAAGCTGCTGATTCGTTCAATTCAACCAATGCATCCATATTTTCATTTTTATTGAGCGGGGCAAATCACATCCGAACGGATTCTAGCCACCCTTTTTGCTCCCTTTATTTGTCGTCAACAAAGCTATAAAAACGAGATTGCCGACCTTTGAACTGTTCGAAAGAAAAAACACACGAATGCCAACGACCAATCCGACAAAACCCATCGCCATTGTTGGCGCCGGAGCCATGGGCTCTGGGATTGCACAAGTTGCCGCCCAGGCAGGATACTACGTTATCTTGTTAGACAGCCAGCAAGAAGCCCTGGATCGAAGCCATGCCGCATTGCAAAAAGTAGCTGCGCGGCAAGTAGTCAAAAATCGCTGGAGCCTCGATGAATCGGAAGCAATCCAAGCCCGAATCCAACGAACCGCTGAATTTGAACGCGTCGCGGAATGTGACTTGGTCATCGAAGCCATTGTGGAGGACTTCGGGGCCAAAACAGACCTTTTTCATTTCTTGGAAGAACACGTAAAACCATCAACCATACTCGCCTCCAACACCTCGTCGCTTTCCATTACTGCATTGGCCGGAACATTGCGTCACCCCCAACGTTGCATTGGCTTGCACTTTTTCAATCCAGCCCCACTTATGGCACTGGTTGAAATTGTTCCGGCATTGCAGACGACTCTTGACGTAATTGAGCAATGCCAATCGTGGTTGATGGACTGGAAAAAATCTGCAGTTATTGCCAAGGATACTCCGGGGTTCATCGTCAACCGCCTTGCTCGACCTTTTTACGGCGAGGCACTGCGCATTGCAGAAGAAGGTGAATACGGGATCCACACCATTGACGCTGCAATGAAGGGCGTTGGGTTCCGCATGGGGCCTGTTGAATTGATGGATTTGATTGGCAACGATGTCAATTATGCCGTCACCTGCTCAGTATTCGAGGCTTTTTATTTCGACCCTCGTTATCAGCCAAGCCTTATCCAAAAGCAGCATGTGGATGCCGGATGGCTCGGAAAGAAAACAGGAAAAGGGTATTACACATACTCAGCGGATGGCGTGCGCAAGTCTGAACAAGTTCCTGTGGACTTGGATCATTCCGCCTTTGAGTATGTATCGAATCGAATTCTTGCACTCCTCATCAATGAAGCAGCCGACGCTTTGCGATTGAAAATTGCGAAGGAACAAGATCTGGAAACCGCCATGACTCGTGGTGTCAATTACCCGAAGGGGCTTTTGAAATGGAGCAATGATTGGGGAATCAGCAACGTATTGAGCACGCTAGAGGATTTGCAATCCACCTACGGAGAAGATCGTTACAGGCCTTCACCTCTGCTGAAGAAAATGGCCCGTGAAGGAAGAGCTTTTGACGTCTAACCCTCAAGCGTAGGCATCTAACAAAACGTCCAGAATTTCAGAAGCCGATTATGTGATTGGCGTACCTGGACCAAAAATTACAAAGTGAAAACAATGGGACAATTTAACGAAAAAAAAA
>CAXDQP010000091.1:0-7581 GCA_963991335.1 uncultured Flavobacteriales bacterium | reverse complement strand
CGTTGCAACTGACAACATTTTCTGGGCAAACAATCTCCTTGGCCCAAACCACTAGGCTGAAATCATCCATTCTCCACTGCCGCACGCAAAGGCTCAAAAGGGCTTAGATGTGGACAGCGGGGTTACTGTCTTTTGCAATTTCAATCAAGTGCATCCATGCAAAATCATATGGCCACTCGTCGATCGCAATCTTCACCTTCTGTAGGGTGCATCTGCAACTCTATCCAATTCGGAAAAAAAATCATCCCTTTTGCTTCTCCAACAATTCGGCATAAACCTTGGCAAAATTGTGCTTAACCTTGTTTGCTTGACGCACCGAAGGATTGCTCGCGGTCAAGGTCATCAGAAATTGGGCGGGACTCACCTTCAAAATTGAAGGAAGGGAGAACCATCTGAATCCAACTCCCACGTTCATATCGATGTTCCGTACTTGATGCCAAAAGAAAGGCGGGTTGTACAGTATATCCCCCGGCTCAAGAACTACTGTCCAGCCGTCAGCTTTCTTCAAAATCCCCTCCGGTTTCTCCCCATTTGCCTGACTTCTAAAAAAAACAGATCGATCAACAATTGGCTCAAGCAAGGGGGCATTCTCATTGCTGTATATCCACCACTGTTTTCTCCCATGCACCTGTATGAACAAATTGGAGCCGATGGCACAATGCATCGAAGTTGAAGTCTTTGGACCGCCTATGAAAAGCTGGTGTTTTATGCTCTTCTTGGAGCCATTGTTTGCAGCAAATCTCAACCAATCCACGTCCATATCATGGAGAAGCTCAGGATGTTGATCGAGCAAAGGCAGCAGTCTTGCATAGTCTTCCCCGCCATTATTAATGGACTCAACAAACTCCTCTAGTGATAAGGACTTGGTCTCTTTTCCATCCGAATAAGCCAACTTGCTATTTTCAATGGCCGCGTCAAACAAGATGACCGGATCATCAGGATACTTTTCCGCGAAATAGTCCGGACTCCATTTTTGAAAAAGCGGCCAGTTTGACGCGACGTTCTTCAACACCACAGGTTGAGATTTATTCCGATAATTCTTGATGAATTCCTCAACATTTGCTCCGTCAATGACAGGAACGGGGATATGATTTTCTCCATGTGGACCGATTCCTCCAAGTTCATCTGAAATTTTTTCTGAGACGGCCGCGCCCAATTTTAGCCTGGCCTTGTTCGCCTTTTTAGAATGCAAAAAGTGTTCAGCGAGCCACAACAAATTGTAGCGATAACGATCATATCTGTTGATTCTTTTGCTCATGTAACGTTCGGGTTAAAAACGGATCTGCCAAGCCCTTCCTCTGGAGTGAGTGAATTCAATTTTAATTGATAACGAGGATAAGTCTATCATAGATCCGTTCGATTTTATTCAATGTTCACGGGGTACGACGAGGAAATCTCCAGGCGGCCAAGATGGCCAAGGCTCTTGCAACGCACTTCGAAGTTCTTCATCATTAAGCGGCACGTAACGCTTATTCGAACGATGCACCTCACTCCGATCGGCCTCACAAAATTCAACAGGACAATCCAACCAACCCAAGAGAGCGTTCATGCTCGCCTCCCTTTTTTGGACCAAATCCGAGAAAGAGAGAACCTTGTATGGCAAGCATCCCCTCTCGACAAGTTGCTTTTGAAGGTTGCGACGAAACCCTTCAAGAATTCCGTAAATGGCGCGACGTTCTTGATCTGTGACGGGCACATCCGTAGCCGTCTCCAATTGGATCGACACCAGTAATTCGGTAGATGGCAAGATGTTATTTGGAGGCCGTTCAATGACGAGGGCTTGTGCGTCCGGAAAGTGTTGGGCAATGGCCTGCACTTTACCAGCCATCGCAGGGTTCTTCGATAAAAATCGCACTTCTGCAGAAGCTCCAATCGCATACAAGTGCCGTTGAACCAGACGTCGGTAACGACGTGTGATCCGCGCCTTCCGCTTCTCAGAGACTCTTTCATCGAAGAAATACAAGTCTCTCAATACATCGGATTCCGGATAAAATAGGCCCACGTATATCGTAGACAACGACCACATCAAAACCAATTCATCTTCTTCATGCCAAAACAAACTGGCATTGTGAACCGCATTCAGCTTGCTAAACAATCGTTTGTCGAGGCTAAAAGCCAAACGGCGAACGTACAATGGTAGCCGACGCCACATCCACCGCAGCACCTTGCGCTGGATAACCGAAGGCGCTATCAAACACTCCCAAAGAGCCATGGACGAAAAAGGCATGCTAGGGGAGTTTAGGGCATGCAATACGTTGGTGGTTCCTGTTCGAGGCAAGGAAACTACAAATACAGGGCGCTTTACCTCCTGGTTCTGAAACCCTGGGAAAAACAACCAATCCAACGCCAAGGCAATATTGTTCCAAACCAATAACCCCGTGAATAAGGGAAGCAGCCAAAGCGCATGGGTAATTCGGTGCCACCTCCAGGCCCGCATGCTTCCTTTTTGGAGTGAAAAGAGCTTGAATATTAAATCAGCCATGCTGGTACAATAGGGCACCAATGGAATAGCCAGCGGATGTGCCAATGAAGAAAACAGAATCGCCTTTCTCAATGCATTCTCTCTTGGACAAATGATGGAACGCCATTGGAATAGAAGCCGCAATGCAATTGCCTGTTTCCTCCAAAATATTAACCACCTGCTTAGGGTTCACCTGCGCAATTTTAGGAATGATGCCAAGCCCCGTCTTCGACGCTTGATGCGGAACGGTCCATGAGACATCGCGCCAAGAGGATTGCGTGCTTTCAAAGAAGTCTTTGATGAACGTTGGAATGTGCTTGAGCGTCAAACGGAGCAGTTCGCGTCCATCCATTTGAAAATGGTGCAGTTCTGGAGAGAAGGCGTAATCTTCAATCCATTTGGCCACACATCCACCCGGGATTTCTGCGGCGTGGAGCCCCTCAGAATACAATTTATGCTGATGCCTTACCAGCCCAACATTGGGGTCATCGCTTGCTTCCAACACGATCGCCCAAGCGCCATCTCCGAATAGGGTCAAAGTTTCCCAATTCTCAGGACCTATGCCCAAACTGGCTACTTCTGAAGCCACCACCAGAATACGCGTAACCTCAGGATCTTGCAGCATATCAGCGGCCAATCGAAATGCCGTAATGAAGCTCAGGCACGTGGTGTCGACATGAAAGGCTTGGCACCTCGCCTGATCACCGCCTCTCATCTGCCCCAATGGCAATGCTGCTTGTGACGGGATGTGCTGATCACTGGTGCCCCCAGCAGTAATGAACACGTCAACCTCACTCAGCGCCACACCTGCATCTTCCAATGCGGCTTGTGCGGCCTGACTCCCCAAATTGGCCACCGTCTCAGAGGACACCCAATGCCGGGCCCTGACACCACTGTGCTTGAGCGACCAACCCGCTGGCAATCCATGCCGAGTTTCTATTTCCTCCGATGACACACTGGCAGGGAGATGCATGCCCGTGCCGATTATCCGACAGGGTTTAGTGACCTTTAGCATATATTCTTCTGAATTTTGAGCCCCGTTCATGGCGCTTGTTTTCGAGCCTTTCAATTTCAACGCCTGTTATATTCTGACGCTGCAAAAGCCCGGCCAATGCCGCAGACGCGACCTCCCAATGCACAGCAGGTGACACAAACAAGGCAAGTTTAGTTGGGCTCTCCTGGGCAACCTGATAGTTCACGATATCCGGATGAGCGCCAATGACCGTTCGCCGAATAAAATCAGGAAACAGGATGCGTTTCTCGGGAAATTTCAGCACATCATCGGTCCGCCCTTCAATTTGAGAAATGGCGATCATTTTTGAGCCGCAGGTGCAATCTGTGATATGAAGAATATCGTTCATCTTATACCGCACTACAGGCTGGACCCTCCGGCGCATATCCGTGATAATCGGAGAAAACCGTGTGGAGTCCAGCCATTCCTTCTCGATGATCAAACCGTCCTCATTCAAATGGAGATTGCCGTGCGCACAAGACTGGCCAAACATCCCCTCATTGCACTGATATACTTGCTGAACATTCACCGAGAAGCATGCCTCGATCGCCTTCCGATCTTCAGGAGAAAGAACTTCCGCTACAGAAATGACCCGACTTGGTTCAATGTTGAGCAACCCCTTATGTTGGGCCTCTATCAGCATCATGAGCAGGCTAGGTTGCCCAACAATCACATCCGGCTGAAACTTATTGAGCCGGACGATGTGTTGTGCTAAAGGCTCGAGCAAATCAAAAAATCCGAACTGGATAAGTTTTGATTGAACAGAGGTGTAAAGTTTACAGTTCGCACGCAAGAAAAATGCAACTTTTCTGCGCCTCCATGAAAATTTAAGAATGCGTTGCAGAACCATCGCAACCCAGTACGCGCGCTCTTTCTCCGAAACCAAAAACACCCCCCGATTGCCCGATGTACCCGAAGAAAGGCCCACGGTAAGGCCAGACACCATTGGGGCGAAGTCTCTGCTTCGCTCTGCGGCCATGGCAACAGACATGGCTTCGTCCAGCAACACCCCGCGGGTATTGAAGACATTAAAATCACGCATGAACTCCGCTTTCTCTTGGACCGGAAAATCTGCAATCGCACGTTCTCGATGTGGAGCATAAAGAGGAGAATGTGCCAAAGTTCGTTTCCTAAATCGCTTCCACATGCGGTTTTGATGCCCTTCAGGGTTGCGCTCATAACTCCGCCGTTCAAACTCCAATCGGCATACGGCTAGGAGCACCTGTAATTTGAATGGCATCTTCATGCTGGCATCGGTCTTTGAACGCGCGCATGAGTTTCAGGACAATGGGTCGCCAAAATGGGAACAGAAGGATGAGCCGCACGGAAAGCATGCAACTTCGATAAGCTTGCGTGGTATGCCCTCCAATCATCAAAGAACAAGCGAACAATGGGATGAGGAGTCCTATTCTCTGTCAGGGCTTTGATGTTCCAGATTGCATCCGCCACAAGAAGAACAGGCCCCTCATCCTGCGTTTGGATCAAGGCACCGTGCTGCCCTGCTGCATGGCCAGGAAACGCAAACATCACAATGCTCCCATCCTCAAACAAATCCCAGCCCGTGCCCAATTGTGGGTGCTCCACTGATCGGCAAGATTCAAATGGCTTGGCTTTGGTTTCCCAATCAACTGGCATCAATTCGTGGAGCAGCCCCTTGGAAAAACCTCTCCATCTTGGCAAGGCATTAAACTCAGAGAGACAACCTGCAGATGTCCAGCATTGAGCACGAGGAAAGTCGCGCACCCCTCCTACGTGGTCGGCATGCAGATGGGAAAGCAGCACGTGCTTGACATCAGAAGGATTCACTTGCGATTTCGCCTCCTCGACCTGCAAAATCTCTACTGCCGTCATGCGGGCATAAATGGAGTTGGGGAAACCGCTCGTAAGGTCATGAAAGCGGGAAGTATATCCTGTATCGAAGAGAATTGTCCCTTCACGCGGGTGCTCAAGCTCGCCCCAAGTCGCAAAGAACTGAATCTCTTCCCGAGGAGCCCCTCTCATGACATGATGGGCCTGTGCCCAGCAATGGCCAGAACTTCTGATCTTCAACGCTACTTTCGTCATGCTGGTTGTGTCTTATACCAGTTTATGAATTCGTCAATAGCGTCCTTGACTGTTTGCCTCGGTTCATAGCCCAAAAGCTCTTTGGCTTTGGAAATATCCATCCCAAAATCCTTGGTCAGTGTGCCAATACCATAGACCGTTAGCGAGGGCTCTTTGCGGCCATTCAAATAAATAGCATGCCACTCCATGAGCCGGGCCACTGCGACCGCCACTGGAATGGGAATTCTTTTCGATACCGCTTCAAACTCCAACTTTGAAAAAACCCTATCCAACAGAGGCCACAATGGCTCAGGTTGGCCGTTAGAAATGTTATAAATCTCATTCAGCGCAGCACCTTGTGCTCGAGTAGCCAACAAGATTGCATCAACCACATTCGAAACCGGGGTCAAATCGACACGATTTTGTTCCCGTCCCATTCGACGCAATCTTCCCGCCGCATGCGCACGAATGACTCGGGGAATAATGACGGTATCACCTCTCCCAATAAGCGCACGCGGACGGAAAATAATGTGCGGCACCTTCGATGCCATGACCAAACACTCCGCCTCTCTTTTGGTTTGTGCATAGCCATTTACAGGAGTAGGAAGAGCATCGTTTTCTTGGATGTTCATTTGATCCTTAAATTGGAAGTAGACACTTGGAGAACTGATGTAAATCAATCGATTCACGCCATGTGATTCGCACGCTGTCACCACATGTTCAGTGACCTGAACATTCGCACGTTTGAATGCTCCCTCCGGTCCCATCTGTGCGCTCAATGCTGCAGCGTGAACCACAACATCAGCTCCGCGTAATGCATCATTGACAAATGACGGCTCCTCCAAATCCCCCAGTTGGTATTTGATGTTGCTTGCTTCAACGGTGCTATTGGGTTTGAGCGTTCGCCCAAGGGCGATTACCTCCACTGCATCCGCCTCGTTGGAGGCCAAGCTTTCGAGCAACCTCGAGCCCAAAAAACCGGTAGCTCCTGTAATTACAATATTCATCAGAAGTCGTGGCTCAACAACTCAGGTTCAAGACCATTGTTGTAGAGCAGTTTAAAGTGAGAATACATAGCGGGAAGAATCCGTTTTTTGGTACGGTAAACGACGTCATGTCGGGCCGCCACATTGATTAGAATCCTTGTCAATTGAGGATAATGGATGTGGCACACGTGCTGAAAGAGGTGATGAATTACATGATGATTGAAGCCCCCAAAAAGATGACTGACAAGCATGTTTTCGGTTGCATAATCGCTTGTAGTCATCATCTGATGTTTTGCCCAAGAATAAGGCATCATGCCCTCTTCATCGGGATCTGGAAAAGAGGAATCATCCAACATATGTGTCGTCAGCAAAACCACAACAATGGTGGCACTTGCTGCGATCATCAGCGTCACGAATGCCAAAAAAAACGTCATCAAACCATGATCTGTCAGGGCCGCGGGCAGAAAAACGAGGTAGCCCAGATAAAACAGTTTGAACAACACCATTTTGAGCACCTCAAAAAGCGGATAAGATAGGTTCTTAACTCAACCTAACTTATCGAGAAAAAACTCTTTCAAATCGCGATAAAACACCCACCTCGGAATGAAGATGGCATAAACGAAAGGCATGTACAACCATTGCCATTTGTGAAACGACCGCCTCCGATCCTGAGGGAAAATCTTGACAACTGCTGACTGCTGAATATCCGGGTCATAATTCATAATGTTGGAGAACACATGATGGCCAGAAACATGACGGTTCTTCCAGTTGAATGAACTCAGACCAAGCAAATCGAAAATGTGCATGGCCCAATCGTTGTATTTCCGGGTTTGAAAGAGCGCATGATGAGCAGCGTCATGGCCGATGTTGACGCCTAGGAATACGCCCCAAACTCCCAGGAATGCATAAATCAGCACAACACTTGTTGCGTTCAACTCAAATACGAGCGGCAAAGCATAACCAGCAAGATAGATGGCAGCAAGCACGCACGCTTTTGCAAACATCCATGCGATTCCATAGATATATTGATTGGTCGACTTGAAATATCCCTGGACCTCCTTGCGCAATTCAGCGAAAAA
>CAXDQP010000090.1:0-7616 GCA_963991335.1 uncultured Flavobacteriales bacterium | reverse complement strand
GACAAGACGGCGCTCCAGGCGCGAACGGACAAGACGGCCTCGACGGCCAGGACGGGGCTCCAGGCGCAAATGGACAAGACGGCCTCGACGGCCAGGACGGCGCCAGTGCTTATGAAATTTGGCTGAGCCTCGGAAACACCGGCAGTGAACAAGATTTCATGGACTATCTATCCGGAAATGCTGCTTTTGCGCCCTCCACCCATGGAGTATTTGATTCAGAATCGAATGGATCAATGTTTGTTGTCGAGCATGCAACATCTACGCTGTGCATTGAACTGTGGGGATCCTCAGGAGGTGATGGTGGCGATATTTGTGGCTCCATGCCTGGTCAGGCAGATTGCTCGCTTTGCAATGCGGAGGGCGGCACGGGTGGCGCGGCATTGAAACTCATTAGCATGGTCTATAACCTTGCGAACGGTGACACATTGCAATTGATTCAAGGCGACATCGGAATGCCAGGTGAACTGGTTTCTTGCGAAGTGGGATCAACAGGATGGGTGGATTGGAATTGTGGTCCCGCCGCAAATGGGGAAGACGGAGGCGTTACGCAATTGCTGCTCAATGGCAATGTCATCGCAGAAATATCTGGCGGCTTGGCGGGGACAGGAGCTTGCATTGGATGCCAAGGCGATGGGTGCTTCGCGGGCGAAGAGGGAGCTAGCGGAGCGTTGCAATCCATTGCTCCTTGGGTTTGTGAACTTTCTACCGAGACCTTGGATGCGCCTACTGCATCCCGAATGATTTTGCGCTACTGATTCCAAAATCGCAGGCTAACTTGCGGCGCATGGGACCGGAGTCCCATGGCAGCTGTGCAATGAAAGTATCGGGCTTTACATTTATTCGAAATGCCGTCGACTATGACTATCCCATTGTCGAGGCCATTCAATCCATTCTACCGCTATGCGATGAAGTAGTCGTGGCCGTTGGCGCGTCCAATGATCGCACGCTCGAGTTGATTGAATCCATCGATTCCAAGCGCATCCGCATCATCCACACGGTGTGGGATGACTCGATGCGCGAGGGGGGCCGGGTGCTTGCGATGGAAACGGATAAGGCTTTGGCTGAAGTGACGATCGATAGCGATTGGTGCCTTTACATTCAAGGCGACGAAGTCTTGCATGAAGACGGATACGGCCCTCTAAAAAAAGCCATGCAGGAGAATCTTCACCGTTCAGAAATCGACGGTTTATTGCTCCCTAACCGCCATTTCTATGGATCCTACGACTACGTGGGAACGAGCAGCAAATGGTACCGCAATGAAATCCGTGTAGTCAAACCGCGACGTGGCATTTTTTCTTTTCGAGATGCCCAAGGCTTTCGCAAACCTCCCAACCAAAAACTGCGGGTAGCACGTACCACGGCATTCATGCATCATTATGGCTGGGTAAAAGAACCGGCAGCCATGCAGCGAAAGCAAGAGAGTTTCCACAAGATGTGGCACGATGACCAATGGATGGCAGATCATGTTGAAAGTGCAGACGCTTACGATTACGGCAAGGATATCAGCCAGTTGGCGAGGTACGAAGGAACGCATCCACGGATGATGGAGCCACGAATCAAACAGCAGAATTGGACCTTCGACACCGACATTTCCATCGATCGGCGGACGGTCAAAGACCGCTTCAAATCATTTTGCTACAACCGACTCGGAATCGAGCTCGGATACAAGAACTATCTTGCGGCGCGTTAACGGCAAAATTAAAGCAGCAGAACATGGCAATGATTGAAGAATTGGAACGCTCAGGCAATTGGCTGTTCCGCGGACGCTCCTACTTTCCACTCGCGCTTTACGCATTGATGGCTGTGGTCATTGGGATGAAGTGGGATCCGCTGTTTCAAGAGTTTGACACAGCACCAGCCATCGCATGCATTGCGATCTCCATGCTGGGGCTGGTCATTCGTGCATTGACCATTGGCTATACACCAAGAGGAACCTCTGGCCGCAATACAAAAGCAGGTCAAGTAGCCGAAGTACTGAACACAAAGGGAATGTACAGCCTCGTCCGTCACCCACTTTACTTGGGCAATTTCTTCATGTGGCTGGGCATCATGATCTACGTGGGGAATGTTTGGTTCACAGTGGTTTGCTGCTTGCTTTACTGGCTGTACTATGAGCGCATCATGTTCGCCGAAGAGGCCTTTTTGAGGGTGAAATTTGGTCAGGCCTACCTGGACTGGTCCGTGGACGTTCCCTCGTTTTGGCCCCGCAACCTCAAGTGGGTGGCACCGGATGTGGAATTCTCCTTGCGCAACGTACTCAAGCGCGAATACAACGGATTTTTCGCTGTGTTCTTAAGCTTGGCAATGGTTTCCGCTGGAAAGACTTACGTGCACATCACGCAAGACTGGGAATCTGTCTTGCATCCTTTTTGGCAAGCCGCATTGATCGGCTCATTCGCTGTGTTTTTCATCCTGCGCAGCCTCAAGCGATACAGCCGGGTTTTGCACGTAGAGGGCCGCTAAGCCCAAATGAATGACTAGCCTGACGGCAATGGGGCCAGCGCCATTCTCGTCAAATGCGCTGACTCTTTTCACGTCGCAGCGGAGTCTCAACACCACCTGTGTGGTCTGTGCTCTGCGGCTCAAACAACATGATCCACGTCTCCTCCGTGGCCAATGGTTTGTGCTCTACTCCTTTTGGCACCACGATCATTTGACCCGGTAAAACCACCTCAACTTTGTCTCGAAAGTGGAGTTCGAGCCGTCCTTTGACCACGTAAAACATCTCGTCCTCCTCAGCGTGGGCATGCCAGACAAAATCGCCTTCAATTTTGGCCAGTTTGACGTCCTGGCCATTCAGAGAGGCCACGATTCGGGGATTCCAGCGATCGGAGATCACCGCAAACTTCTCATTCAAATCAATGGATTGCATCGCACGAATATCCGCAAAACGTGAATTGAATCGCTCAGCGGAACAGTAAAAACAACAAATCTCCCAGCAAAAGGACTTGGAGAACAAAGACCACAATGCCCATTTCCATTGCACCCTTGTAACGGGGCTCGAAAAACATGGCCGCCAAGGTCAAGAGCGGGAGTAGCACTGCGGACAACCATCGAAGGGAGTAATAAGACCTCGCATCGGTCGAAGGGATTCTGCACCAGTTGACCTCATCAAACAACCGGGAAACGGAATACACAATGGGCGCCCCTGCCTCTGCTCGCTGCGCCACCTCTTCGGATACTGAAAACGCACGATGCGGGGTCACCAATCGATGCGAGTAATGAAACCCTCTCGCGGCGTTGTTATGCTTTTGAACTTGTCGTTGGATGCGTACAACTTGATCCTCCGCCACTTTGCCAGGATATGCAAAATCCATCAGAACCATGAGAGCTGCAAGCACAAAGAATGCACTCAAAAAAAACGTTCGTTTGCTGCTCTGGGCGGCGGACGGTTCCATGGAATAAAGGTGGTTATAAAAATTCGAAAATGACAATCGCCTTGCACAGAAATGCCGAAAGCTTTCGATAACACCCTACCTTGGTGATTATCCTCTTCAATCGTACACATCATGGCTACCATCCAGCATTTATTGCACATTCAACATCCCATTGAAAAAGTCTTTCGAGCCATCAGCACACCGGACGGCTTATCCAGCTGGTACTCCCGGACCGAAGGGTTCACAGCCGAGGAAGGGGCGACTTTCAAAATCTATTTTGGAGAAATGGGATTCCAATTCGAAGTGGTCGAATTTGTCGAAAACAAGAAAATCGCATGGAAATGCATGGAGGCTGCTATGCCAATTGAAGGCCACATCATGACCTATTCATTGGATGAAAATGATGGGAAAACGAGGGTGCGATTCAAGCACGAAGGCTTTGAAACTGCCGATGATTCCATGGCCAATATGAATTTCAGCTCTGCCAAATACCTCGAAAGCCTCCGGCAGTATTGCCAAACAGGAAATGGCGAAGCATTCGGAAGTGAGGGCTATCGCATTTGAGTTCTGCATCACAGACAACTTAACAAGTCGGAAATGAAGCTATTCTTGACCAACCAAAACAAAGCGGAACGAATCACCCGATTCATCATCTCCCTTTTCCTGCTGCCCTCTTTCTTCATTCTCGAGCCATCCTGGTATTCCACGATTGTGGGGTCCGTTGGCGTTATTCTGGCATTCAATGCGCTGGTGGGAACGTGCTTCCTCTATCGGCTCTTTGGAGCCAATACGTGCAAGGTGGATTGAAACAAAAAACGGCGCACCGCAATGGCACGCCGTCTGTTCGATATGGGTGGAGAATATCGGAGTCGAACCGATGACCTCTTGCATGCCATGCAAGCGCTCTAGCCAGCTGAGCTAATCCCCCATCTTCGCCTCCTTCGAAGCGGTAGCAAATATATGCTGAATTGCTTGATGAGCCAAAGAATTCAATCCATTGACTGCGTGGCAGTTCAGCACGTTGCGATTCAATAACCGAGAGCTGCAAACAACATTTCAGAAGGCGCCAAGTGATTAATTGTCAAATGATATTTCAGTGTCAATGGTTGCGTTGACAGTAACCGAGCAAACAGGTAGCATATTGTATTCGTCTGGATCCAGAGTAACGGTCGCTGTATAGTCTCCTCCGATACCCGTGATGTCTTCGGCTGTGCTCGTGAAACCATCGGGGCCGCTCCATAGAACGCTATACAATCGATCGTTTTCTGTTGTGATTATCAGATCAATTGAGCCACCAGAACCTTGATCTGACGTGGTCAAAACCACGACATCAATGCAGGGAGTGGTGTTGACTCCGTGAAGCGAACTGTCTGAATCTGCAAGATGCACCCTATCCAGATTCCCCGCGACTACATTGTACACCCCTTTATTGATCGTTGAATCGCCACCTGCAGTTGTGTTGTGGATTGCGTATGTGATCTTATTGGCCCAGCCACCTAAAATTGATGAAAAAATCGCTGTGGAGTCGATCACATTCGCGCCGCCTCCTACAATTGTATTTCCAAATGATTGCGTTGTATTGGCGAAGCCACCAACAATGGTGTTGGATAGTCCTTGAGCTGTATTGTAATCTCCACCTGTTACAGAAGAGTAAATCCCGGAAACCGTATTTCTGAGACCACCTGTGATCGATGCGCATTCGGCTTCAATGTTATTGTCGTATCCCGCTACGATTCCACCAAAAGAGGTGTACGTGTGCCCCGCGCCCACAAGCAAATTGTGTTAACCTGGTTTCTCTTCTGCGTCAGTGTCTGGTGTGCCATTATATGGAGTGCTATCGTAATTTTCATCCTCATTGTATCCAATGATGATATTGCCCAGACCATTGACTTCAGCATTGGTTGAGTCACCGCCGTTGACGATCGCAAGATTTGCCCCGGCAATGGGCAGCGTATGGCTGGGCGTGTCTACTGTGAGGTAGTCTGACAGATTCGCCATGCCGCTGGACACCAGGTAGTATGCATCCGTTTCACCCTCTTGGCCGTTCAGTGAGTCACCGACGAAAGAATTTTCTTTTTGGCCGATGATGGTGGATTTCATTTCAGATGCGACATTAAAGCCTCCCCCCAGGACGGAAGAGGTTGACCCCGATGCGGTGTTCGACGCACCTCCCGAAACATTGCTGGCCCAGCCTGATGCGGTATTGAACGCACCTCCAGACACCGAAGAATTTAGGAAAGATGCGGTATTAAAGTAACCACCAGAAACCGAAGTAGCCGCAGAGTCAGCTTTGTTCCTCCATCCGCCTGTTACCGAAGAATACTCTCCATCTGCAGTGTTATAAAAGCCACCTGATATGGCGGATTCTCTCCCAGAAGCGTTGTTTCCAACACCACCCAAAACGGAGGCCGATGGGCCACTTGCGATGTTCAAATACCCTCCTGAAACCGAAGCGGAATCACCTGAAGCGGTGTTATTGGTTCCACCTGTTATGGAAGAAAACAAACCGCTCGCGGTGTTAGCGTGCCCTCCTAAAGCAATTGAGAACGCGCCATTTGATATATTTTCTTGCCCACCCAAAACCATTGAAAAGGCTGAATCTGCCTTATTCGATATACCACTCGAAATAACAGAGGAATAGCCACTAGCGATATTTTCAGTACCAGCAAGAACAGTGGATAGTTCACCACTTGCGACATTCCATGCGCCTCCAACGACTGTTGACCATGTCCCACTGGCGTTGCCACCTACACCGCCTAATACGGAAGAGGTCACCCCGGTTGCTGTGTTTTGCCATCCGCTAGCAACGTGGGACCAGACGCCTTGAGTGGTGTTCTGAGTCCCGCCCGAAATCGACGAGGCGACGCCAGCCGCTGTATTGAGATATCCTCCTGATACTGAAGCAAACACGGAGTCAGCTTTATTCTCTCCCCCTCCTGAAACGGAAGTGAAGGGTGCATTGGCAACGTTTTTCCAACCTCCTGACACGGTGGATAAAACTTGGGTTGCTTCGTTCAATTCTCCTCCCAGTATGGATCCGAATGTGCCACTTGCTGAATTAAGATGTCCTCCCGTCACAGATGTGTACAAGGTGTCAGCCGTGTTTTCATGTCCTGCAGAAATCGAAGAAGAGGCCCCGCTAGCTACGTTCCAAGAACCTCCCGAGACGGAAGCAGAATCTCCCGAAGCGGTGTTGTTCACTCCACCAGAGATGGATGCATAAATGCCGGAAGCTGTGTTCAATTGTCCTCCTGAGATGGAAGCATAATTGTCGGAAACGGTATTCAACTGCCCTCCTGATATAGTAGAATAAGCAGCGGTAATTGTATTCAACTGTCCTCCTGATACCGAAGAAATTGCGGCAGTAGAATCAATATTATTTTTATTTCCGCCGGAAATAGCGCCCCAGAAGCCATAGCCGATGTTTTCACTTCCCCCGGAAACGGAACTTTGATCGCCGATCGCCTTGTTGAGCCCTCCTCCTGAAACGGAAGAAGACTCCCCACTCGCTACGTTCCAAGCGCCTCCCGAAACAGAAGAGGAATCACCTGAAGCGATGTTGCCGGATCCGGCTGATATGGAAGCATAATCTCCAGATGCCGTGTTATTGAATCCGCCCGCTATCGAGGAATAATCACCCGAAGCGACATTTTGTTTGCCACCAGAAACAACGGATGCATAGCCAGAAGACAAATTGCCTTCACCTCCTGACGTCGTCGTATGGTTTGATGTTGCTTCATTCAACAAACCTCCTGGAATGGTCGAAGCCCAGCCAGATGCGGAATTCGCCTCCCCACCCAAAACAGATGCGGATCCGCTGCGGATCGAGTTATCATGACCTGCAACCAAACCTCCATATGAGGAATAGGTGTGGTTCATGCCCACAACCAAATTATGGGACCCGGTTTTGGCATCCCAATCACCTGCAGATTCATCGATACCACTGTTTTCGTCGTATCCAATGATGATGTTGCCAAATCCATTTACGGTCCCGTCGGTCGTTCCTCCTCCACTGAGAATTTGAAGATTGGCTCCGGAGATGATCAAACGATTATTGGCGGTGTCGACTTGGAGGTAGGTTGATAAATTGGCTATGCCGTCAACGCCATCTAGTCCATCCTCACCCTGTGTTCCCTGCTCGCCTTGTATGCCCTGCTCACCCTGCAAACCCTGCTCGCCTTGTGTGCCCTGCTCACCCTGCAAACCCTGCTCGCCTTGTATGCCCTGCTCACCCTGCAA
>CAXDQP010000089.1:0-7732 GCA_963991335.1 uncultured Flavobacteriales bacterium | reverse complement strand
GAACAAGTCGATTCCTTCTTGTTCGATTTCCCATGCAATATCGCCTGTCCCTCCAATTGGGAATATATTCACGGCTCCATCGCTCATTCCAGTGCACGTCACATTTGTTATGTCAAGCAACACTTCAATGGGATCGGGTTCTAAAATTTCAAATTGTTTAGAATCCTCACACAAATTGGCATCGATCACGGTGGCTGTGTATGGTCCCGCACAAAGGGCATTAAAATCAAACTCATCCGACCCATTCAGAGTGAGAATTACAGCACCTGTGCCCCCTGAAAAGTCGACCACTGCCGATCCGTCGCAATCCCCGCCACAATCCACTTCTTCCAGCACTAGCCACTCGACCATTAACGAATCGGGTTCTAAGATTTCAGAATTGCCGACCATTGAACAACCGTTTTCATCTTCCACCATCACTTCGATGGGACCTGGAACAAGGTTTTCGAGGGTGTAAGGAAGTAATTCTTCCTCTGGCTCAATGAGCGACAGTGCTCCTGTCCCTCCAATGCCAGAAACTGAAAGCATCCCATCACCGAAGGAAGTACAAGAGACATCAAATGGCTCTAAAATCAATTGGATGGGGTCCGGCTCAATCAGCAGTTGCGGATCGGAACTGACAACACACCCCGACTCGTCCAGAACACTCAACACGAATGTTCCTGCTCCTACATCGAAACAGGTGTCCTCTGCAAAACCCTCAGCTGGCGGATCTATTTGAAACAGCAAAGCACCTGTCCCACCCGTAGCATTTTCGACACAAAGGCTGCCATTCGCCTCACCAAAGCATGTCACATCCAGCATTGAGATCTCGAAAGAGATCAGCTCCGGCGAATTCACGACAAAGGTGTCTTGCACCACACATCCATTCAAATCGGTAGCATTGGCTAAATAAACACCTGCACACAAGGCATCCAGTTCCCATTCCATCTCATCCTCGTCCACTACCGAATAATCAAAATCACCTGTCCCACCAAATGCTTCAATGTCTGCAACCCCATCACATTCGTCGGCACAAATCAAATCTGTGACCACCACTTGAACGGTCACGGGATCGGGCTCAATTAAGCTAACTTCAGCCGAAACTGAACACCCATTTGCATCGGTTACCACGAGAAGGTAATCCGCCGGTTCAACATTGGTCAGATCAATGGAGACAAAGTCAACTCCAGCGATATTCTCATTCAGTGCGGGCGAACCCGTAAGGACCAACTCCCCCGTTCCCCCGGACATGAAACCGGTGATGGCACCATCGTTGTAATCGAAACAAGTGATATCACTGGCAGTCACTTCCAATTCCAGTGGGTCAATGCACGAAATCGTAATGCTCGTATCTACTTGGCAGCCATTTTGATCTTCTACCTGAAACTCCCATTCTCCATTGCCATTGACACAATCCAGCTCCAACCATTGGTAGTCTCCGTTCGGGGCCAAACCAGAGCCAACATTTTCAGCTGAGAAGGCCACGATATCAAGAATACCCGTCCCGCCTTCAAAGGTCAGTTCGACGGCAGCCGTCAAAGAGTCTGCACAAACATTATCCTCGAGCAACTCCCAAGATGCGAGCAATTCAGTTGGCTCCGTAAAGCCAAATGTATCTGAAGTATCACGGCAGGTATTGCCGTCGACAATGGCAACGTAATAATCACCCTCTGCAATGCCACTAAACGTCACGTTATCCACTTGACTCGCAACAAGCGATTCGTCAATGGCATTGTACAGCTCATAGGTGATTGGCTGAACTCCATTGACAGCCACGTCGACGACCGCCAAATCACCATAGCAATCAATGCCTTGCATCACCTCAATTTGCGCATCAGAGGTCAGGTAGTTTGCGCAAGGGTTAGGAACTTCTAGCGGATTTCCTCCCTCGGCATTGGCATCAATGCAGTAATTCTGGATATTATCATTGTCCCCTTCAATGAAGACATTAAAGCAGGCGCTTACTGAGAATCCGCCGCACGTAGTCACTTGAGCAATCTTAATTCTCAAATCTTCACCGGCCTCAACTGCCACATCCGGAAGCACGAAAACACTGCCGTCTTCGATAGAGTCAAAACACATTGTTGTCGACGCGTAAGCAGGATTTGAAAACAAACTCTGTTCCGTTTCATTCATACCAATGGTCCAGTACGTGTCGAATTCAATTTCTGGAAAAGATGGGAAGAAAGCCGCATTCTGAGCTCCTCCCAAGAGAACGTCACCAAATAGAGGATTAAAACAACCACATGGCGCATTGATGAACATCGGAGCCACATCGAACGCCTCAACGTCCGAATAAATGGCAATCAACTTATCGGTCTCATTCGTAAAGTTAGCGTAGACCTCATAGGTGACATAGCCATAGAGATCCTCAAAAAGCAATGCGCCATCAGTCGTCGGGTGAGGTTCAGTCGCCTCATAAAAGGCAGTGTCAACTTCATATGTAATATCAATCAATTGCGCATGCAATTGAGCGGGCAAAAGGATCAATGAGAAAAATCCCAACAAGAGGCAAAATTGCTTCGCGCGGATCTTTACAGGACTCAATGTATCTATAGCAGGATTTGGCATTTTCCAGGGGTTCGGGTGTCAGGGATAAGACGCTTTTCAACTCAGGGACGTTGCACGGCTTTTTCCATTGAGAGCGCAAAATAGCAGAAATCGGGCAGAAGTAGGATGGATTTATCAAGTTGCAACGAGTTGGGCGGTATGGAGCAACAATTTGTCCGCGGTCTATCGCCCTCAGGCCCCGCGCAGCTTGCTCACCTCTTTTTCAGTCAATAAGCGCCATTTCCCGGGCGCAGTGTCCAATTCGAGCGACATGACCCGAATACGTTTCAATCGAATCACGCGATGCCCCAGTGCTTCGCACATTCTTCGAATCTGGCGGTTCAACCCCTGAACCAAAATAATTCGGAATTGATTGGAGGACATTCGCGTCACCCTGCACGGCCGAGTAAACGTGTCAAGTATGGAAACCCCCGTGGACATGGTTTGGATAAACTCGTCATCAAATGGACGATTGAGGGTGACGATGTACTCTTTTTCATGGCCATTTCGTTCGCGCAATATGTGGTTCACAATGTCGCCGTCATCCGTCAACAGGATCAATCCTTCGCTCATTTTGTCCAAGCGTCCCACTGGAAAAATCCGAGTGGGGTATTTGACAAAATCAATGATGTTGTCTTTCTCACGCTTCGTGTCCGTTGTGCAAACGATCCCCACTGGCTTGTTCAGCGCGATGTAAACAGGTGCCGTCTCATCATTTTTTTTGCCTTCAATCCCATTTACGGTCACCACATCCCCCGGCATCACCTTGGTTCCTGGCACCGATACCACGCCGTTGATTTTCACAGCGCCCTTCTCGATAAGCTTATCGGCTGCTCTCCTTGAGCAGTGGCCCACTTGCGTGAAATATTTGTTGATCCTCGTTCCTTCTGGTGCATCATTCATGGTGCGAAAATAACGCATGCAGGCAACGGAGGCTAAAATCCTACCTTTGCATTACCCTACTGGCTCGCAGATGACCTGCGCCATCAATGATATGGTCTACTGGAATGGAAAAAGACACCGTCTACACCCCTACGAATAAGGTTCGAATTGTAACCGCCGCAAGCCTCTTTGATGGGCACGATGCCGCCATCAACATCATGCGACGAATCATGCAACGCTCAGGATGCGAAGTGATTCACCTCGGCCATGATCGAAGCGTTGACGAGGTGGTCAATTGCGCCATTCAAGAGGATGCGCAGGCGATTGCCATGACTTCTTACCAAGGCGGACACATGGAGTACTTCAAATACATGAAGGACCTCTTGGACCAACGAAACGCCAGTCATATCAAGATTTTTGGTGGCGGAGGCGGCACCATTTTGCCGGAAGAAATAAAGGAATTGCAAGGCTATGGCATTGAACGCATCTATCATCCAGACGATGGAAGGTCCATGGGACTGCAGGGCATGATCAATGATTTGATTGGGCGGTGTGACTTTCAGACGGTTGAAGGAGCAGCGGCGCTTCAAGAAGAATTCGAATCCATTGGAAAGCGCGATCACCGTGCCATTGCCCGCTGCATTACAGCAGCTGAGTTGGACCCATCGGGGTTCAGCGTCGCGTTCAGGTCGGCACACCCGGATTTGCCGCAGGTGCCCGTCTTAGGCATTACAGGAACCGGTGGAGCTGGGAAATCATCCATGGTGGATGAATTGGTGCGGCGTTTCCTCCATGCCTTTCCCGAAAAGTCCATCGGCCTCATCAGCGTTGACCCTTCAAAACGAAAGACAGGCGGTGCATTGCTTGGCGATCGCATTCGAATGAATGCCATTCACGATGATCGGGTGTACATGCGGTCACTCGCAACGCGCCAATCCAATCTCGCCCTGTCCAAACATGTTTCGGAGGGATTGGATGTCCTCCGAGCCAGCGGGTTTGACCTCATCGTCCTCGAGACAAGCGGAATCGGACAAAGTGACACTGAAATCATGGACCACAGTGATGTTTCGTTGTATGTCATGACCCCTGAATTTGGCGCAGCAACGCAACTGGAGAAAATCGATATGCTCGACTTCGCCGATGTTGTTGCCATCAATAAGTTTGACAAGCGCGGCGCCCTCGATGCGATCCGCGACGTGCGGAAACAATTCAAGCGTAACCACGATCTCTGGGAGGCCAAGGACGATGCATTGCCTATCGTCGGCACCATTGCATCTCAATTCAATGATCCTGGGACGAATCAACTCTTCGCGTCGCTCATGAAATGCTTGTCTGAGCGAGCAAACGCCCCGTTTGCTCTTCCGGATCCGGCCTCCGAGCAATCGAGCGAGAAACTCTTTGTCATTCCACCGAAACGGACGCGTTACCTCAGCGAAATTGCAGAGCAGGTCAGAGCGTACAATGCTTGGACCGAAGAACAAGCTAGAACAGCCGACCAATTGCACTCCTTGCAAGAAGCGCAGCGTCTCATCGCAGACAACGCCTCAGAAGCCCTGGACGAAAAGGCCAAAGAAGTCCGCATGGACTTGGATCCTAAAATTTTGGAGTGGCTCGAACATTGGCCGAAATTGAAGGCGCGCTATGAAGACGCTGTTTATACGTTTCAAGTGCGTGGAAAAGAAATCAAAATCGAAACGCATCAGGAGAGCCTCTCTCAATTGCAGATTCCCAAAATTGCAACGCCACGTATTTCGGGATGGGGAGACTTAACGCGTTGGTCGCTACAGGAAAATTTACCCGGGCACTTCCCCTATACGGCAGGCATCTACCCCTTCAAACGCGAGGGAGAAGATCCCGCCCGAATGTTTGCCGGTGAAGGAGGGCCGGAGCGCACCAACAAACGATTCCACTACGTTTCGCATGGCATGCCTGCCAAGCGACTTTCAACGGCATTTGATAGTGTGACGCTGTATGGCAGAGACCCCGATCGTCGGCCCGACATCTATGGAAAAGTTGGCAACAGCGGCGTGAGTGTCTGCTCGGTTGACGATGCCAAGAAACTCTACAGCGGATTTGATCTCTGCTCCCCTTCCACCAGCGTGTCGATGACCATCAATGGTCCTGCGCCCATCGTTTTGGCCTTTTTCCTGAATGCTGCAACCGATCAACGTTGTGAGCAATACATTCGGGAAAATGGCATGGAAGACGCCGTAGAAGAAGTGTTACGCGCCAAATGGGATGATCGGGGAATGCCGCGTCCTAAGTATGAGGGAGAACTTCCCGAAGGACACAATGGACTCGGTCTGCTGCTTCTGGGATGCACCGGAGACGAAGTCCTGCCTCCTGAGGTTTACACGCAAATGAAGGCCGAAGCCATGAGCCAAGTGCGTGGCACAGTCCAAGCGGATATCCTCAAGGAAGATCAAGCACAGAACACGTGCATATTTTCAACAGAATTTGCATTGCGCTTGATGGGGGATGTCCAAGAATCCTTCATCAATCGATCGGTTCGCAACTTCTATAGCGTTTCCATTAGCGGATACCACATCGCCGAAGCAGGTGCCAATCCAATTACGCAATTGGCGTTCACGTTGGCCAATGGGTTCACCTACGTAGAATACTACCTGAGCCGCGGCATGGAGCTGGATCAGTTCGGTCCCAATTTGAGTTTTTTCTTCTCCAATGGCATTGACCCTGAATACGCCGTCATTGGCCGGGTAGCGCGCCGCATTTGGGCCAAGGCCATGCGAGAGAAGTACAAGGCCAGCCCGCGGGCGCAGATGCTGAAGTACCACATTCAAACGTCGGGACGTTCGTTGCATGCGCAAGAAATTGACTTCAATGACATTCGAACAACCTTGCAAGCGCTCTATGCGATTTATGACAATTGCAATTCCCTGCACACCAATGCCTATGACGAAGCCATTACCACGCCAACGGAGCACAGTGTGCGGCGCGCCATGGCCATCCAATTGATCATCAATAAGGAGTTGGGCCTGACCAAAAATGAAAACCCATTGCAAGGGAGCTTCATCATCGAAGCCTTAACTGATCTGGTAGAAGAAGCGGTTATGACCGAGTTTGATCGCATCACAGAGCGCGGTGGAGTCATCGGTGCGATGGAAACCATGTACCAACGATCGCGCATTCAGGAAGAAAGTTTGCATTATGAAATGCTGAAGCATACCGGAGAGTTCCCCATCATCGGAGTCAATACCTTCCTGGCGAAAAACGGCAGCCCAACGCTCACACCCGGAGAAGTAATCCGGGCTGAATCCGCTGAAAAAGAAGGCCAGCTGATGCACGTACAAGCGATGCACAAGCGCTACGCCCAGGAGGCGAGCATCGCCATTGCCGGCATTCAGAAAGCAGCGGTGGACGGTGAAAATGTATTCGAGTCCCTGCTGGAAGCGGTGAAGACTTGCACCTTGGGCCAACTGAGTGAAGCGTTGTTCGAAGTTGGCGGCGCATACCGCAGAAATATGTGATGGAAACTTCCAAAGGAACCTCAGGTGTAGCCTGGATGCTCTTAGCAACTGTGCTCTATACAGCTGCAAATCTCTGTGTAAAAGCCCTCGCCCACCTTCCTACCCAAGAATTGGTCTTTCTTCGATCCATCGTATCGTTGCTCCTCACCGGAGTTTGGCTCAAATATTACGGTTACAGTTTGTTGGGAGTCAATCGGAAATGGCTCGTCGTTCGAGGCATCTTCGGCACAATTGGACTCGCCACCTTTTTTCACACCCTCCGTTATATTCCCATTGCGAGTGCCACTGTCATCCAATACCTCAGCCCCATTTTCACGGTACTTCTTGCCCGCTACTTCGACGGGCAACGTTCGATGCGCCCTGTGCAGTGGGCTTTTTTCGCGACCGCCTTCATCGGAGTTCTGATGGTGAAAGGCTTCGACGAACGCATCAATTGGTTGTATTTCAGCCTTGGCGTCATCAGTGCAATGGCCGCCGCTGTTGCCTACCTCGCCACCATGAAGTGCCGCGAGACGGACCATCCCGTGGGAGTTGTCATTTGGTTTCACCTTATCGCCGTTCCAGTGACGGGCTCATGGACAGCTTTCACTTGGGTCGCTCCCGTCGGCGTAGAATGGCTTTTAGCACTGGCAGTTGGTCTTCTGAGCGTGGTCGCTCAGGTGGCAATGACCTTTGCTTTGCACCGGGGAGAAGCCAGTGTCATCATGCCCTTCAAATACGTCGGTGCCATTCTCGCCTTCTTCTTTGGCTTGCTCCTTTTCGATGAACGACTCAGCGCTTTTGCCCTCGCTGGAATGGCACTTGTAATCGCTTCCGTCACAGCCAATTCC
>CAXDQP010000088.1:0-7839 GCA_963991335.1 uncultured Flavobacteriales bacterium | reverse complement strand
GCTGTCGAGGCTTTTTCTGCCATTCACTCCCCTCGAGCCAATGGCGAACATTTCCCGCCACCGTTTCCGCCCCCACTTGATTCCGGATTTGATGGATGCACGCCTCAAACGGCTCTGGACGTCCCATCCATGCCTCCAGTGACCATGCGCATAGCGCATCTGCCCACTGTGCAATCCTCTCCAATCGTTTCACGGCCATGACGCCGTACCCCAGCATCAGTTGCGTTCCATTGATCAGGGCCAATCCTTCCTTCGCACCCAATGTCAGTGGCTTCCATCCTTTCGCGAGCAAAACGTCATTCGCAGGAACCGAAACACCATCCACCCTTACGTCTCCCTCTCCGATCAATGGCAAAACCATATGTGCCAGAGGCGCGAGATCTCCACTGGCTCCAAGCGAACCTTGGCTTGGAATAACGGGATAAACACGGGCATTGAGATGATCGACAAGGCGCTGAACCGTCTGCAATTGGATGCCGCTGTGCCCTTTGGAAAGGGCTTTAATCTTCAGCAAAAGCATCGATTTGACGATTGCCTCTGGAACGTCGTCTCCCACTCCACAGGCATGCGAAATCAATAGATTTCGTTGCAATTCACTCAACTGATCTGACCCCACTCGGGTTTGGGCCAAATCACCAAACCCCGTATTGACCCCATAAATGGTGGGCTCTGAAGGATCATTCAAGCGTTCTTCGAGGTATTTCCTACAATCCTGAATGGATCGCTCTGCTTCCGCAGAAAGGGCTACATCGTTGGTAGATTCTACCCAATCCCACACAGATTCGAGGGACCAGTGATCGAGGTTCAGATCATTTACTTTCAAACTACGAATATAATGCCAATGTCACCGTTCAAGGCTTCTTATCTTCGAACCAGATAAAACGACTTCCATGACCATTCCATTTCGAATGATTGCTTTTTGCCTAAGTGCGGGCCTTTCTTCTATGCAATTCATGCCGATTGCAGTGCAAGCTCAATCCCCTTCCTATGTGCAAAGCGACCTTACTCATGATGCCATTGCAGATATCGAACGCGACAACGGGTTATCGCTTGCAATGATCGAAAGCCCCTTGTTTGATCACAGTGCAATCAGCATAAACTGGTCGTACAACCGTGGATTGCAGACAGAACAAGCGGGATTGGCAGACGCCCATATGCGCTGTTTCGTGCAGCTCTTCGAGGAGAATGTGCAAAAAACAACGCTGAATTGGGACTCACTTGGCATCCAAGCCACAGAGCATGCTGTGTCTTTTGCCCCTCCGAATGCGCGCGTCGCAGAAGTCATTTCCGCACTCGCTGCTACCGTGGTCGCATTTGAACCCGACGCTGCGGATTGGTTGGACCTCCGAAGTGAGATGGAGACAGAGCTTAAAACCCATGGAGCGCTTTCAGGCACAGACCCAATGAACCAACTTATGGATCACCTCTTATTTTCGGCCAAGCATCCGTATGGTGAGGTTCCCGATAGCACCTCCCTCTCAGCCATCGAATTGAACGATATCGTTGAATTTCATCGCCGATACTTCCGGCCAAACAACTGCAGAATTGTGTTCTGCTCCGCTCCAAAAGTGGCGGATGAAAGCAGCGCCTACCAATGGGCTTCAGAATTTGACGAGTGGACATCACGGTCCGTTCCGGCTTCAAGCATTTCGCGACCGGCCGTAAGCCAGAGCACTGAGGTAGCTTGGGTTGAATCCGATGAACGCAAATTTGCAATGTTTCGGGCCGGACATGTGATGCGGTTGAAGCCGGGAGATAGCGAAGTTTGGGTTTTGAGGACTGCTGCAGCCATCCTTGAGCAACGTCTGAATGACGGACTTACCGATGACGAGTACGTATCCGTTCATTTCAAATCCGGTGCCAGCACTGGACAATTCATCGCACAAGGTATATTGAATCATTCGACGCTGGCAAACCGAATGAGCCAGCTCCAGGAAGAGCTACAGAGTATGACCGATGACTTGGTGACTGAGGATGAGCTCAATACCGCGAAACAACAAGTAAGTCTGGCCCACCATTCCAATGCTAGCGACGCGCGTTGGATCGCAACGCACGCATCACAAGGCACAGAGTCCTTGATGTCATGGTCCACTGCTTCGGTACAACACGGTCTGGACAATGCCAGTGCCAATGAAGTGCGACGTGTCGCCAACAACCGCTTGCGACCTCGTAATCTCAATTTCTTGGGGAAAGGACCGAAGGACGTTGGTCTGGATTTAGGCACTGGACTCGATAGCGATGGAAATATTGATTGGTACGATGACTCAGGCAACTTGATAGAACCCTACGTGCCGGTTCCGGGCTTGGAAGCCGCAAGTGTTTTCAATGCTTATTACGAAGCATGTGGGGGCGCGAAAGCATTCGAAACCACAAAATCCTCGCGGGCAGTGACACGCATGGATGCAGAAGGAGGCACGGTGTACACCATCACGACAGAGAGCCTTTATGGCACTGGGTTCGTCGCTTCATTTGAAGCCAATGGTCAAGTCATGATGGAAAATGTTGTGACCATCGAGGATGGATTTAAACGTCAAATGGGCATCAACCAAAAAATGAGCTCAAGCGAGTATGATCGCCTCCGGCCCCAAATTTACCTCGATCGATTTCTTCACTTGTCAGAACTACAAGGCACTGCGGAAGTTCTCGGTAGCTTCGCGACCAATGGAACGAGTCAATACGTAGTGCGCATCAATTACGCAGATGCCAGCGAAGAGACCTTATTCTTTGATTCGGTTTCCTCCAGGCTGATCGCAGCTACGGTAAAACGTTCTAGCTCACGCGGCGTGAACACAACCCGGTACGCCTTCGACCAGTATCAATTGTATAATGGCTTGGCCTTCCCATCGGTTATCACCCAAACCACCAATGGTCGATCGATTCAATTCATCACCGAAGCGATGGATTTAAATATCCGAATCAGCCCGGACACCTTTAAGCGATATTGACATTTATGGAATCCAAAACAATTGTCCAACTCGAATCCATTGCGGTCCAGCAAGCGGAGCATGCGGTGCTCAAAGATGTCAATCTCACCATTAAAAGCGGCGAATTGGTTTACCTCATTGGCAAGACGGGCTCTGGAAAGAGCTCGTTGCTCAGGGCGCTATACGGAGACCTTTCGATCGCCTCCGGGAAAGGTCAAGTTTGTGGGCATGACCTCTCGAAAATCAAACGCAAAAACATGCACTTGCTGCGCCGAGACCTCGGCATCGTCTTTCAAGATTTTGCTTTGTTGCAAGACCGAACCGCCGAGGCCAACCTTGCGTTTGTGCTGCTGGCAACTGGCTGGAGCAAGGGAGCTGCGTTAGAGAATCGCATACAAACGTGCCTAAAATCGGTTGGATTGGAAACCAAAGGATACAAGATGCCTCATGCCTTATCAGGAGGAGAGCAACAACGATTGGCGATTGCGCGTGCCTTGCTCAATGAACCACCTTTGATCATTGCGGACGAGCCCACCGGGAATTTAGATCCTGAAACCACCGATGGGATATTGCAGTTGCTGCATGATTTAGCACAACAAGAACGTTCGGTGATCATGGCCACGCATGACCATCAGGCGTGGAACAAGTACCCCGGACGTGTGATCGAATGCATGAACGGAGGAATTGCAGAACTCCAAAATTTTCCTGCATGAATCAAGAAGTTCAACCACTTCTTAGCATCATCATCCCAGTGAAGGACAATTTGTCCGGCCTGAAGAAAACACTGGACGTCGCATTCGCACTGAATCAACCAACTGAATGGATTGAGTTAATTGTCATCGATGGCGGAGGCTGCCCCCACACCGAACAATTTTTATTGGAAAACCAGCATCGAATTCATCACATACGCTCGGCATCTGATTCGGGAATATACCACGCCATGAACTATGGAAAGGGCTGCGCCACTGCCCCGTGGGTCTGGTTTTGCGGAGCGGGAGATATGCCTGTTGAGGACACCTGGCTTGCCTTCTCGCCTCAAATGAAAACCTGGGCGCAAGATGAACTGCATATTTTTGGCGTTGACCTTGGAAATGAACGTGAAGCGGGAGTCCCCTCTCATTATCCTCCGCGCTGGGATGCATCGTTGGTTTGGCGCAATACCACGCACCACCAAGGGGTAATTTATCCACGAGCAATCATTCAGGCCACGGATTTTAAGCCTGCATATAGCATTCTTGCCGATTATGCCATGCACTTGCATTTCTGGTCAACTGGCATCCGCGCATCTTTGCATGAAGCCACATGGAGCCTCATTGAAACCGGCGGTGTTTCAAGAAACTTTGGTGTACGACTGTATTGGCAGGAATGGAAATTGAAACGCCAGACGATTCGGGGCTGGCAACGGGCCGTTCAACCGTTTTGGCTGCTCATCAAATTTGGCTTCAAAAAATCCGGACTCCATCGCACTGGAGGGGCTTAAATCACCGCATCCGCTGCCTTCATGGCTTGCTCGATCATTGCTCCTTCGGCCTGCCAATTCAACGATTCCGAAGCTTCGGAGCAACGGCGTTCCCATTCCACGGAAGGTGTCTGCAACACCGCATCCACAGCCTTGCCAATCGCAGTTGGACTGTGGTCCTCGATGATTACACCAATCTGCCAATCCTCCACAACCTTCTTCACTTCCGGCATGGGGCTGGCCACAACCGGAACCCTTGCGTGGATATAGTCAAACAATTTGTTTGGAAGACTGAACCAATAATTGCCATGTACGCCGCGATCCAAACTAAATCCGAAGTCCGCTGCTGCGGTGAGTGTACACAACTTTTCAAAAGGCATCTTAGGCAGGCAGACAAGGCGTCCATCGCAGAATGACACTTGTCGGGTCGCCCATTCAAATTCGGCTCCAGCACCAACCACCACTAAGTGCCATGAACTGTTTGCACGGAGCGCTTCTACAGCCTCCTTCACACCGCGATCCTTATCGAGATAAGCACCTTGCAACACCGCGAAAACGGCGTCTGTGGGAATACCCAACTCCTCACGCCATTGGCCTTTTTCCGTTTGGAATTCGCGTTTCATAGGCATGTTCCGCACCACCCGTGGCCGAACAGACAGGGCCGTTGGGTAGCGTTTTTCATAAGCATTCGCGATGGAATCATTGACGGTGATAACTGATTTAATGCGGGGGTAAAGCCAATGCTCAAGGCGCAACCAAACGCCTCGTTGAAACGGCCTTCCGGTCAGGCCGGCGGCTTCTGTGAAAAATTCATGGCTGTCATAAATCAGCGGAATTCCATGCCATTTCGAGGCCAAAAAAGCTGGCAACAGCGTGTCCAAATCGTTGGCCCATATGGCGTCGCAACGTGTACGCAACAATTCCACCAGCAAAACACATTGCCACGTCGCGTAGAAGAAAAACCCGCGCGAAAACAAAACCGAAAGTCTCTTTCCTCCATGCGGAATGGCCAGTGCCTCAGATCCCGGCATATTTCGCCCAATCAAAAATGGAACCCAAGACAAACCCTGCAAGGTGACGCAGGTTTTCAGTACCCGCTGATCATGATTGAGATCATTGGAAACCAGAACAGCTATTCTTTTCTGTAGGGGAGAATGCGTCGCTTCAACCATTCATTTCGTCATGAACCCGACGGAGCACCTTCTTGGTATATTACGGGAAATCCGCTCCCATCATCCAACCAAAATAACCCGGGTTTGCAGAAAGGACTTCCGTCACCTTCTTTCCTTTGTGCTGGCCGAAATTGAAAAGTACTTCATTGGCGTCGTTGTAAGCAAATCGCCCGGCCAAATCTGCAAATCGCTGTCGTTGACAAAAAACGTGGAGCGCATCCATCTCCGTGGGAACTGGACCGACCACGTCGTCATCGGAAATCCGTACAGTAGTGTCGGTGTATTTCTCCAATTGTGCAAGAAGAACCTCCAACGTGGCTTCCGTATCAGGCAATGCCTCGTGTGCTCCTTCTAATTCTTTTCCGCAATAAAAGCGATAAGCGGCTCGCAAGGTCCGCTGTTCCATCAAATGAAAGATGTTTTGAACATCGATTAAGTTTCGGCCCTCAAGATCAAAATCAATTCCATTGCGCAAAAATTCTTCTGCCAAAAATGGAACGTCAAATCGGTTGGAATTGTATCCGCCCAAATCGCATCCTTCCAGAAACTCCGCCATGCTTTTTGCAAACTGCCGAAAGGTAGGACGGTCCGCAACATCGGCATCGTAAATGCCATGAATCAAACTGGTTTCGAGAGGAATAGGCACACCTGGATTGATCAAAAGTCGGTGTGCTTCTCCACGTGCCTCAGGCTTCTTCTCGACCGTTCCATCCGGATGGACCTTGATCATCGCGATTTCGACGATACGGTCCTTAGAAAGGTCAGTGCCCGTGGTTTCAAGGTCAAAAATGACCAATGGTTTCTTCAGTTTTAAGGCGCTCAAATTCATTGCTTCGCTTTCGTTTCCTCGTTAGACAATGGATCGGTTCAAATCAAAGCCTTCCAAATAATCTGCGACACGGCGCACAAAACTTCCTCCCAGCATTCCATCAACGACCCGGTGGTCATAGCTGTGGCTCAAAAACATCATTTGTCGAACGCCGATGACGTCTCCTTCCTCGGTTTCGATAACCGCAGGTTTCTTTCGGATGGCCCCCAAGGCCAATATGGCAACTTGTGGTTGATTAATGATTGGCGTGCCCATGACATTCCCAAAAGTACCCACATTGGACATGGTGTACGTCCCTCCCGCTGTATCGTCCGGCTTCAATTTGCCCGCACGTGCTCTGCCGGCAAGGTCATTGACCTGATTGGCGAGACCTACCAAACTCAACTGATCTGCATTGCGAATGACAGGCACAATCAAATTGCCGGATGGCAAGGCAGCAGCCATTCCCAAATTGATTTGCTTTTTGATCACAATTCGATCGCCATCTACGCTCGCATTCACACCCGGGAAATCGCGGATTGCCTTCACAATCGCCTCCGCAATCATGGGCGTAAATGTGAGTTTCGTTCCATGCGCTGCCAAAAATGCCGCTTTGTTCCGGTTGCGCCACTCCACCATCCGCGTGACATCTGCTTCCACAAAACTTGTGACGTGTGGGCTTGTTTGCAACGAACGGACCATGTGGTCTGCAATCATTTTTCGCATCCTATCCATCTCCACAATTTCATCCTCCCCTGAAACAGAAACAGCTGGATTACTTGGCTTGGCTGTCGGTGCAGCCGAAGACATAGCCTTGGCTACGCCAGCTTGAATAGGTGTTACGGCGGCAGTGACATTCGCGCCACGCTGAGCTACATGTTCGAGTATATCCTTCTTGGTAACTCTTCCTTCTGAGCCCGATCCGGAGATTGACTCCAATTCTGCTGGAGAGATTCCTTCGGACTGCGCAATGCTGCGGACCAATGGCGAATAAAACCTTCCTGACGCCCCCAATCGAGGGGGTAGCTCTGCCAAAGGCGATTGCAATGTTTCCAGGATATGATCTTCTGGAATAGAAGCCGCATCCACGGCAGGAGCTGGCGCTGGAGTTGGAGAGGGACTTGGAGAGGGACTTGGAGAGGGACTTGGAGAGGGTCTAGGCGAGGGACTTGGCTACGGACAAGGCGAATCTGCTGCGGCAGGTGCAGAGTCAGGTGCGCCCGAATTAGCGCCTTCCGACTCCACGTCAAACCGTGCAATCGCCTGGCCTACGGCAACGGTGTCTCCTTCCGCCACCAACCATTCAACCAAAGTGCCATCCTCAGGGGCTGGCACTTCGCTGTCAACCTTGTCGGTCGCGATCTCGACCAGCGGTTCGTCCGCTTCTGCTCGTTCTCCGGGTTGCGTAATGAATTTGGTGATGGTAGCCTCCGCTACGCTCTCACCCATTTTTGGAAGAAGTATTTCAATTGTTGC
>CAXDQP010000087.1:0-7877 GCA_963991335.1 uncultured Flavobacteriales bacterium | reverse complement strand
CTCCAACAGTTTCGTATGGCGAATGGCCGCACAGCCGAGCGAAGATTTCACCGCATCCAAGAACGCTCCTTCTCCCATGGGTTCCGGCAATTCTCCGAGCATTCCACTGCCAACACCGGCATGAATTTGCTGCAATGGCCAGATACCATGTGCCACTTCTTCATATGGATGGGTCGATTTCATGGCGGCAAGGACGTCGGTTAATTTCCATGGTTCGACCACCATTTCCAGTTTTTGCTCGTTCATGGCTTCCCGCTTGCCTTGCTCACCCGCATATGGGTTGGCTCCGTCCAATGGCCGAAAGGTGCCTTTGCCCGGCACTGCCCAGCCGCATTCGTCATAATTTCCAATGGCACCCGCACCTGCCGCGAACATGGCATCGAGCACCGCATCGACGCGGTCTTCCGGCACATATACCACCACCTGCATCAGCGCATCGGGCTTAGGCCGCAACACCTTCAACGATCCGGGAAGACACCCCACCAATTCGGCCAACTTCATATTGACACCGTCCGACACGTTGTCCAAATTCGGGGGGATCGCTTACAATGCAATTCCGTTGGCAATGGCAGCCATGATTGTGCGTTCAACATACGTGTTGCCATTGAATCGTTTCAATCCTTTGAAAACGATAGGATGGTGGGAAACAATCATGTTTGCCCCTACCGCAATGGCTTCTTCCACAACCGCCTCCGTGCAATCCAAGGAAACCAATACCGCCGACACCGCATCGGACTTTCTCCCCACGAGCAGGCCCGAATTGTCATACGATTCTTGCAAAGAAAGCGGTGCCCACGACTCCAGTGCCGTTGTCACATCCCGGACGGTCAAGTTATTTGCATCTTGCATGCATCAAATATATTAGCGCGTGCCCACAACCCGTACTTTTAAGCCATGTTTCGTCGACTGATGCTCCGAGGACTTGCCTTCGCTTTTGGCGCGGTCGTTCGACTGCGGCACGGCTTATTTGATCTGGGCATCCTGCCTTCGCGCCCTGGCGCTTTGAAAACCATTGTCCTCGGAAACCTGACCGTTGGTGGCACCGGCAAAACACCGACCACCGAACGAATCGCCCGCGATTTGCAAAACATCATCGGGCTGAAAAAAATCGGCATCTTGAGCCGCGGATATGGCCGAAAAACGAAGGGATTTCACTGGGTCTCATCCGGAATGGAAGCCATCGAATGCGGCGATGAGCCGCTGTTGCTGTGCAAAAACCTACCCGACGTACCAGTGGCCGTTTGCGAAAACCGATTGAAAGGCCTTCGAAAGATGAAAGCCGACCACCCCGAGTTGGAATGGGTCGTATGCGATGACGCTTTTCAACACCGGCGACTGAAACCCACGATCTCGCTGTTGTTGTTGGATGCGAGCCAACCCATCGCAGCGGACTCCATGCTGCCCGCAGGACGCCTGAGGGATTTACCGGAACGGATGCACCACGCAGATGCGCACGTCATCACCCGCCTCGACCCTTCGGCTTCTTTGGAAGAAGCCGCATCTGCCCATGGCATTGCAGAAGACTCCGACCGTCCTTTGTTTGCCTCATACATGCAGCCCCAACCGCTGCTGCATTGGCCTTCTGGCGCAGAAGCGCCCAATGGCGACGCATCGCTATCACCCGACAGACGCGAACGCATCATGGCGGTCGCAGGCATCGCACGCCCAGAACGATTCATGGATCGACTCACGGAACGCTTTCAAGTGGTTCGAAGGGAGTGCTTCCCAGATCACCGGGCATTCACGGAAAAGGATTACAAACGTTGGCGGCGCATCGCAGAAGGCGACCGGCTGCAAGCCATCATCACCACGGAAAAAGATGCCATGCGCATCAAGCCTGAATTGACCCAAGGCATGAACATCCGATGCGAGGCAATCAAGGCTGAATGGCATGACACCTCCGCATTCCAATCATGGTTGCGCACCGCGATTGAGCGTTGCACAAAATGACTGCAGGAAATGCCATTAAAATTCAAGATATTTGAATCATGAAGGAACAGGAGAAAATCATGGCGCCTGCGCGTTGGGTCAGCAGCCTTGTTGTGGCTGCGCTCATCGTTGGCATCGCGGGCTGTGCGGGTGGAAGTGCAAAAAAGAATAGCATTACAGGCCAATTCACCAATGTCAATGGGCAAGGTGTTGAAATTGAATTGCGGAAATGGACGCCAGGACGACCGGGCCAGCAGGGCAGGTTTTCGGCCATTGCCGAGTGCACTTCTGACATGACCGGCAAGTTCGAACTGGACATCGCGCGATCACTCCCCATGGACTTTTACCAACTGATGATTGGACGGACCATTCCAATGGTTGTTATCATGGACAGTACCATGGGCGTTCACATCACCGCATCAGTGCCGGAAGCGGGTTACTTAGTGGATGCCGAAATCAAGGGTTCTATTCCCACCGCTGAAGTACACGAGTATTACGCCAAAGCGATGCCACTCCAAACCACATTGAGCATGGTAAGCGGAATGATGCAACAAGCCCCAGATGCGGAAAGCCGACAGAAACTCTCCGATCGCGCCATGAGCAAAAAGCAAGAAATCAATGCATGGGCCAACGAATTTCTGCAAAGCCACGATGGGTCCTTGGCCCAACTGGGCCCTTTGGAACACCTGGATCCTAGCACGAATACGGCCACCTTCCAAAAGGTTCTGAAATCTACTGCAGATCGCATGACCCGCGGTGCGTTTCACCAAGCATTGACCACTGCCATTGCAGGTCAAATCACGCAACAACAAAACCAGCGCGTCGTCAAAAAAGGCAATGGCGCGAACACCGCCCGTGCCCAGAAGAACAGCCGATACAGCGTTGGGGATGTCGCCCCTGAAATTGCGATGAATGATCCCGAAGGAGTGGAGCGAAAACTCAGCGACTTGAAAGGCAAAGTAGTGTTGCTTGACTTTTGGGCGTCTTGGTGCGGCCCATGCCGACGGGAAAACCCCAATGTCGTCAATGCCTACAACGAATACCAGTCAAAAGGCTTCGAAGTATTCTCGGTTTCCTTGGACAAACAAACCGACCGTTGGGTGCAAGCCATCGAGCAAGACGGACTGCTCTGGCCCAATCACGTGAGCGATCTCAACGGTTGGCAAAATGCAGCATCTCGGGCGTATGGAGTAACGAGTATACCTCACGCCGTACTCATCGACCAAGACGGCGTGATTGCCGCCACGCACCTGCGCGGAAGGGCATTGCAGCAGAAAATCAACGAGTTACTTCAATAACCGCATCTCGCAGTTGCATCGCGTTCACCTCGCCTCCGATTTGCACCTTGGTGCCCCCAATGCCAGCGAAAGCCGGACGCGCGAATTGCGCTTCATTGAATGGCTAGAGAATGCGGCAGAAGGAAAAGGACGAGCCAAGGCCGGCCCTGCGACCGAGATTCACCTCGTGGGCGATGTATTTGATTTTTGGTTCGAATACAAGCACGCAGTACCCAAGGGCGGAGTGCGGCTGTTAGGTGCCATCGCCCGCATTGTAGATTCCGGCATTCCCATTCACTATCATGTGGGCAACCACGATCTCTGGACCTTCGGTTATTTCGAAGATGAGCTGGGGGTAACGTTGCACCGAGAACCGATTGTCCGTGATTATGACGGCGTGCGCTGCATGATTGGACACGGAGACGGCATCGGACCCGGAGACGCCGGCTACAAGCGCCTAAAAGGCGTCTTTACCAATCCCATTTTGCAATGGGCTTACCGGTGGGTGCACCCGGACATTGGAATTGCATTGGCCGAATACCTCTCCCGCAATAGCCGAGCCCGAAAGGGCCATTTGGATCGCCTCGCAGGCGATCGGGAGGACGAGTGGATTTGGCAATTTTGTCGACAACACCTGAACCGTGAGCACATCGATTGTTTCCTCTTCGGTCACCGGCATCTGCCCCTCGACTTTGAAGTCCCAGGGCCGGAGGGATCCAAACCTGGACGCTACATCAATCTCGGTGATTGGATCCAGCACTTCACCTCGGTCCGCATTGAAGCTGGCAAGGTGCACTTGGACCGTCCTTGAGTCGATTCATAGATCACTCCGGGACAATTCATCGCTCATTTTTGGTTCCGACCTTCTCAACTTTGGCCATCAAAAAACCCCGAACCAATAAAGGTCCGGGGTTTTTTCATCAACGATGCGTTTGGGCTAATCGCACCAACAACTTCGCCGTCATTTGGAATATACCGTTGGTCCAGCTAACGATGAATTGGCCAATCTACAAACCACTCGCGTCAACAACAATGGGTCCACCTGCGTATCCGCGAATCGCACGGTCAACATTCAAGCGTCCCGTAATATCGAAAACCTGCACTTGGAAGTCGCCTCGGAATGTTTCAGACTGCACGGAGAATGTGCCTTCAGAAACGGGGTTTGGATATACCAACAGGCTTTCCGCTGCATCAACGGTCAAATCAGATGGCTCATCAACACCCAAGAAGAGGTCCGATCGGAAAATTCCTCGGCCATGCGTCGCTGCATAAATGGCACCTTGGTTGGACGGATTGATCCATGCGGAAGCGCCGCGCCATTGTTGCTTCACATCAAAGACGGGAGCGGTGATTTGGTCTGAAGTAGACGCCATGTTTTGGTTCGCCATGACCCAGTCATCGCCACCGTTTTCTGTAGCGAAAATGCCATATTCCGTTCCGACTACGATGCTTTGGCCTGTGGGGTCCATCGCATCGATAACGACATCATAGCATGGCATTTTGCTCAAGCCAGTCACGTTCCAGATGCTGGACCAAGCGGGTTGCTCGTCCAAGGCGTTGAAGGTTTCTTGCACCTTTCCTGTGGCGAGGGCGCCGTAGCCACCCACGGAGATAACGACGTGATTGGGATCATTTGGATCCACGGAAACGCCGGTGATGGTCGCACCCAACGAGCGGATTTGCTTGCGCATATTCGCAGGAACATCATCCTGTGTGTGAATGTCCTCCATGCCGTCAAAACGGTACAGCTTTCCATCCCATCCACTGACAAACATGTGGTTGCCTGCTTCCGGCTCGACATTCACCGTGAATTCCACTGCTTTGGTTCCCGTGCCCGCTGGAGCATTGTCCAAACGCACCCATTCTGGCGTGGTATTAAAGTTCAAACCATCGCGCGTCATCCAGATGCCGTTCCCCCCGTTGAAACCCGCAATGGTCATCGTCGTGTAAGGATCATTGACGAGCAATCGGCCAGGAACATCGTACATGGTATCCGACGCGTGGAAATACAAGGTATCGCACGTGGCATTCACTTCGTAAACGTCTACTTCTGCATAGGTGGTATCGTATCCAACGGTGTTGTAAACCCACTCATCCCATTCGGCGATGTAAATCGAATCCACCACTGGCGTGATGTCAGTGATGACCATTTCCTGTCCCACCAAAACACTATCATCGTAACAATCCAACTGCTCTATTGCTTCTTGCGGATCCATCCAGAAGTAGTCTGGGTCTTCCGTCAATGGCTCGCTCAACAAGCGCTCCGGGCGCACAAGCTCGTCATAATATGCGAGCTCTACTCCTTCCGGCAAGGTGTATTCAAAGTCAAGGTTCTGATTGGAAGTGGACAAGGTGAATGTGCTGTCCGTGACTGGTTCGCCATATGGATTGACCAATATCACCGAGCGCTGTGAGTCTTGGTCTTCGGTATTCTCATACAAGCGAACAACTGAATAAAACTGTCCAATTTCTCCTTCTTCATTGGCAAGCTCCGCAATGTTCGCATCGAAGAAGCTGCCGTAATTCGCGATGTCACCCGGTCCTACCGTACCTCGGGACAATCCTCCGTTTTGCGATGTAGCATAGAAAGCATATTCGTAGCCCTCAGCTTCCGTCACTTGGGAAATCGAGCAATCAAAACCGTCGCCTCCTTGCACTTCTACCGCTTCTTGATCGCTCAAAAAGTAGCCACTGGAAGGAATGAAGAGGGAACCATTGTCCTGCGTTCCACCCATTACCGCGCTTTTCGCACTGTGGTCCATTCCGTAAAATTGCGTGACCGAGAAGTCACGGTTGATGTCATTGTATGATTCGCCGCCATCGGTGCTTTTGTAGATGCCACCATCCGTCGCAACGTACATATTGCCAGAAGGCGTGAACATCACCTCATGCACATCGGCATGAACGTCGATATCTGTGCCGGCAAAATCGAAGGCATAAGCTGCCAATTCCGCTTGCTGGCTCGGTCCTGATCTCCATAGCTCAATGCCTCCAACGTATGCCAAATCCGGCTGGCCTTGCTTGATGCCCAGTGCCAGGTCATAAATACCTTGGTTACGAGGGAGCGGAGTCGCTTCGTCAATCTCATTGGGCCAAACGTTGCTCCAGCTCTCGCCTCCATTGCCTGTGTGGTAGAGTCCGCCAAAGAAACCACCACTTGTTGCGAAAACAGCAAAGGCATGATTCGCATCATCCATGGAGATGGCCACGCGGACTCGGCCATTTCCACTTTGTGGAAGCACAGTTTCGTCGTTGTTTGAACCTGCCATGCTCTCGAACGAGGTGAAGTCTGTACCATTGGAGCGGAAGACTCGGCAATTGTTCATGCCAATCAACATGTATGATCCGTCTGCAGCAATTGAAATGTCGCCAACTGCGCCGCTGATGTCATCACTGGGGCTCATGGTCATGACACCGTCTTCGATGAAGCCATATCCTGCATTGCTTCCAAACCAGACCCGGTTATCGTCCAATGGATCGGCGACCATGGCATCCACTGCTGAGAAATTTCCAGAGTTGAACTCGCCCGGATCGGTGCCTTCTACCATTTCAAAATTCTCACCATCTGCAGACCACCAGATTCCACGTCCTCTGAAACCGCTACCGCCATCGCCATTGCCTCCATCATAAATCGAACCGGAGCCGACATAAACGGCGCCATTTCCAAGAACAGCAACCGAACCAATGACCATTTGCTCCAAACCGAAGATTTGGTTCCAATCGTTGCCGCCGTTGTCACTCTTCCACAAACCACCCGAAATCGCTCCGGCATATAGCACAGACTCTTCACTTCCGTCTTCAGGAATCACCGCAGCAATCGCACGGGTACGGCCACCGATGTTGTCCGGGCCCATTTCATTCCAATAATGGTCGGTCGCACGTCCGTCCAAACTTTGTTGAGCAGCGTATCGTACCACCTCACCGCGAAGTTCGCGAAGGCCTTCTTCATTGATCTCACCTGTCTCAATGTCACCCAGAAGCTTCTGCTGAATTTCCCAAGCACCGTCGGGCGCCTGTGCTTCAGTAGACGCGGCTCGTGGTGAATAGCCCAAGGCCTCATCTGAATTTTGAGTGTTGTTGATTTGCCAGCCTGTAAGGGCAAGCGCTACAGCCGCGGAGGCCATGAAAATCGTCTTCAATTGCATGGTTACAGTTTTATCCAATCAGGAATTCGAAAGTTACAACAAACCAAGTGCGTGTCAAGCATTTGTGTTCACGACTTCCGCACCAAAACCAATGCCAAGGGAATGAACCGCCAAAATCGCGCCATTACAGGCGGGATAAGTCCGTTTAAAAATGAAAAAAAGTCGCACTTCTCGAGCGCATCGAACTCAGAAAAGGTGTTTTTCCGCGTGGTAACTCGAGCGCACCAGCGGCCCACTCTCAACGAATCGAAACCCTTTTTTAAGCCCAATGGTCTTGAGCTCGGTAAACACATCGGGGTGGATGAATTCGGCCACGGGCAGGTGCTTTGGGGAGGGTTGCAAATATTGGCCCAATGTCAAAATCTGGCAATCCACACTGCGCAAGTCATCCATGGCCTCAATGCCTTCCACGCCTAGTCCATTACTACCCAACTTCAGCTCTGAGCTTACGGCACGTTTGTTCAGCAGTGCGGCAAGGGCTCTGCCAGCGTCTGCACCTTTCAAATTGTTGTGGAAGAGATACAAT
>CAXDQP010000086.1:0-7890 GCA_963991335.1 uncultured Flavobacteriales bacterium | reverse complement strand
GATTTGTATAAGAGACAGTCCTTCCCTCGTGCTGAGTCATAACAAAACGTTGGCCGCACAATTGTACAGCGAATTCAAGGAGTTCTTCCCGGACAATTTGGTCGAGTATTTCGTCAGCTACTACGATTACTATCAACCCGAGGCCTACATCGCCACCACAAACACGTATATCGAAAAGGACCTGGCCATTAATGAGGAGATTGAAAAATTGCGTCTCAGCACCACCTCTGCCCTGCTGAGTGGCAGGCGGGATGTCATTGTTGTCGCCTCGATAAGCTGCATTTACGGAATTGGCAATCCCGTCGAATTTCACAAAAGTGTGATTCCACTGAAAGTCGGTCAAAAATGGGGGCGCAACGCTTTCTTGCATACCCTTGTCAGCGGCTTGTACAGCCGCACGCGGGCCGAATTCAAACGGGGAACATTCCGCGTACAAGGAGACACGGTAGATGTATTCTTAGCTTATGCCGATCATGCGTTGCGCATTCAATTCTGGGGGGATGAAATCGAACGGTTGGAAACCATCAACCCCGAAACAGGCGAAAGTTTGATCGCGTTTGACGACATCATCATCTACCCTGCCAATCTGTTCGTAGCGAGCAAGTCCACCACGGATCAAGCAGTATGGGAAATCCAGCAGGATCTCGAAAAACAAAAGGCCTTCTTTCAAGAGCAAGCGAAGTACCTCGAGGCAAAAAGGCTTGAGGAGCGGACGCTGTATGATCTGGAAATGATCAAGGAGATCGGATTTTGCAACGGCATTGAAAATTACAGCCGGTATTTCGATCGAAGGAAACCAGGGGAACGCCCCTTTTGCCTCTTGGATTACTTTGCGAATGATTTCCTGCTGGTGGTGGATGAGAGCCACGTAACGGTACCACAAGTAGGCGCCATGTACGGCGGAGATCGATCGCGCAAAATAAACTTGGTCGATTACGGCTTTCGCCTCCCATCTGCGCTGGACAACCGGCCATTGCAATCCGACGAATTCGATGATATCACCCAACAGATTCTGTACGTTTCTGCCACACCAGCAGACCTCGAACTGGAACGGTCCGAAGGCATCATTGTCGAACAAGTCATCCGGCCAACGGGACTCTTGGACCCACCCATCGAAGTGCGTCCGTGTGAGCACCAGGTGGACGACTTAATTGGGGAGATCCGGATCACGATCGAACAAGGCAACCGAATTCTGGTGACGACACTCACGAAGCGCATGGCAGAAGAACTCACGAAATACCTCGATCGCTTGAGCATTCCGGCGCGTTACATTCACTCGGATGTCAAGACCTTGGACCGTGTGGAGATCATTCGTGAATTGCGTGATGGCGTATTCGATGTGCTCGTCGGGGTGAACCTTCTACGAGAAGGCCTGGACATTCCCGAAGTTTCCCTCGTTGCGATCATGGATGCAGACAAAGAAGGCTTCCTAAGGTCCGACCGCTCCCTGACACAGACAGCCGGACGAGCGGCCCGAAATGTTGAAGGCCGTGTCATTATGTATGCCGACAAAATTACGGACTCAATGAACCGTACAATGGAGGAAACGGAGCGCAGGAGGGAGAAACAAAAGGCTTTCAACACCGAGCATGGAATTGAGCCACAACAAATCAAGAAGCAGAAGAAGACCATCTTCGAGCAAAGCCGCGAATTGGATGATCGGCCCCGGCATATGGTAGCGGAGCAAGATCCCAATGCCTCGAAAAACTTTACCGATCCCGTATGGCAATCCATGCCATTGGAAGGATTGCAAAAGACAGCTGAGGAAACCAAAAAACGAATGGAACGCGCAGCCAAAGACTTGGACTTCATGGAGGCGGCAAGGCTGCGTGACGAATTCTTCGCCTTGAAAGAACTCATTGATACCCAATCAAAATCGTGAACGAGAATAAGACCACCGCTGAAGGCTATTCAGCCGCTCAAAAACTACCGGTTCGCGTCGTGCTGGAAAACATTCGATCGGGAATCAATGTAGGTGCGTTCTTTCGAAGTGCCGATGCGTTTCGAATCGAAGCCGTGGAACTTTGCGGTTATACCGCAAATCCGCCGCACCGCGATATCCTCAAAAGCGCTTTGGGTTCATCCGAATACGTGCCCTGGCGCAGCCACGAATCGGCCCTCACTGCAATTGCTTCCCTGCAACATGAAGGATGCAAGGTTGCCGCCATTGAACAAGCCCCGTCGAGCATTGCGCTTCACGACTGGCAACCCGCCCCCGGGGAATCATGGGCTTTTGTCTTTGGAAATGAAGTCCGTGGCGTTGAAAGTGAAACGATTGAACGGTGTGATACCACCATCGAAATTCCGCAATTCGGCGCCAAACAGAGCCTGAATGTGAGCGTTTGCGGAGGCATCCTGTTATGGGAAGCCGCCCGAAAAATGCAATTTCCCTATTGAGGTTCCTGCGGCAGGATCAATCGGCGAGGGTACCGGTCAATTCAACGCCCATCCAACGCTCCAGCGCATCCCGAATGCTTTCCTTCTGTGCCTCGGTCATATTGCGAATTCTTGCAGTGCCGTGGCTCTCTCCCTCGAGGAAGAAATATAGCGCATCTCGATCCTCATTGGGCGGCATCGCCGTTGCACTCCACGTATCGAGCGCTCCATTGATGTAAATGATCTCGTCGCCTTGTGAATCAATCCAATCGTAAACCGATTGGGCCAATGCACCTCCATCGTATTCCACTTCCATGTGATCGGGCGTGAAAATCGCCGAAGGGTTGGCATCGGATCCAAGCGCCCGGAGGGACGCTTTGAACGGTTCCACTTCATATACTTAAAAACAAAAATCCACGTCGAACTGGTAATAATGCGAGCAATAGTTCACCATCCCGTCATCTGAAAAGAATCCCAACCCACTGATTTCGAGGAAATGATCTAGAATTACTTCAAGGGACGCGTTTGCTTTTGGCAACGCATCACAATCGGCTCCCCACTGCCAAAATGAAAATGGATATTCCAAAACGGCATATTCAAATGCTTCTTCCAGGGTCAAATAACCGAACTGATAATCGGCGCCTTTGGCGTGCCATTTCAACCGCAGCAAACTCGCGTCGTACTCGTCCAAAATACGTCGCTGAATGTCCTGGATCCGACGTCGGCACTTCCCACTGCCCACTTCATCTAGAAATGCATAGATCCGCTCATCCTCCAAGGAAAGATTGATCGGAGCAACATAGGGCACGCTTGCAACCACATCTTCTGGAAAAAAATAGCGGTAGTACAAGGTCGTCTGTCCTCCTTTGCTGATTCCAGAAGCAACCCAAGACGAAGGGTATAGCGCACCGAGCATTGTTCGAATCCGATGCAAATCCCGCGTGGCTTGTCGGATGTTCAGGTAACGGTAATCCATGGAATCCGGCACGCTTTCTCCATAATACCGGTGCTCGACGATGATTTGGTTCGCGCCTATTGCCTTGGCCAATTCTGTTTCGTAATTGCGCCCTCGGTTGTATCCCTCGGTCACGAGCACAACTGGCAATTCCGCATCGCGATGGGACAGGTAAACCCGCTGATAGAACCAACCTTTTTCAGGATGGTCATGGTCCAATGGTTGACGAATTTTCAAATTCCACGCTCCTGTGAAGCTCGCAGGTTGATAGTCCGACGGTTCGAAGCGTACATCGGACAAATCAAATAGATAGGCTTCTACCTCCGCAGCTGTCAATGCCTGCGCACGCAACGGACTAACCGACGACGAAAGACCCAGCGAAATGACAAGTAGGCAGACCGAGGGAAACACCGAAAAAATGATATTCATGCCCCTAAAGTAGCTCCCAACCTGTTGAACAAAAAAAGAGCCCCGGATTTGAGGCTCTTTTCAATGCTTTTTTTTGAGGGGGCTTACATGCCCATCTCTCCGCGCATGTCTCGGAATTCGAGATCACGCTCAGCTTTCGCTCGCATGCTCGGATCTTTCGCTAGCGCTTCAGCGAGGTACTTCTTCGCTCCCGCAGCGTCCTTGAGGCGGGCACATGCAATCGCCATAACGTAGCTCGCAGCGGCACTATCATCGTTCGCATTTTCCAATGTCTTCTTCGCTGCTGAGGCGTCGCCATTCAGCATTTTTGCAAGGGCGACATTGACCGTGCTCTCACGTCCCATATTGGAAATGGCTGAAGGATAATCACCCTTTTGGATGAGGATTATTCCTTTGTTGTATCCAACCTCTGGACCTGCTCCGGACGCTTCGTTCAGCAGAGCCATCGCATCGTCGATGTTTCCGTCCTTCCGTGTGATGGCTGCAACATTGTTGAGAACCGCCTTGTTTCGCTTGAGTTCAAGTGCTGCATTGAATAATTCCCATGCTTGATTCATTCGTCCCATTTGGGCCAAACACCAGCCGGCATTATTGTGCCCTCGGAAATCACCCGCATGGACTCGAGCGGTCGCCTGGTAGACGGTCAGTTTCTCATTCATGTCATCAAACAAGGTGGCTGCGTACAGCAATTCTTCCACCGTCAATGCCTCGGCATTGTTCATGCTCAAATCCATCAATTCCTCATCGGTATAACCTTCTACATCGTAGGCAACAGACATTTGTGACCGTCGCAATTGTGGCAAAATATCCTTCTCAATTTCCTTGTAGGTCTTGGCGATGTTGCGAATCTCTTCTTCGCGTTTGTTCTTGTCACTGTACATCTCCAAAACGCGCAAAATCAAGTTCTTGTCTTCAATGGAGGAAGCGCTCATCAGGGTTTTGAACCCTTTCCAATCCTCCCCTTTGGGAACCAAACTGAAGAATGCCTCGTCCGCTGTCATTTTCTTGCGCTTCATTTCACGGGTCATGGCTTTCGCTGCTGATGAGGCGCGGTCAGAAGCTAAATCTTCGTTCAACGTGATCTCCCCTTCCGGTGATGCATATGCTTCAATCGCCGTGCCGGTTAAAGACACGCTGTCCGCGTCGTTGGCGAGGGCGATTAATGCCTTCAATGCCTTCCAATCCTCGTCGCGCAATTCTCCTGAACGCACGGTTGAAGAACTCTTGGCATAATTGACCGTTGCTTCTTCTGTGTAACTCAACACACGCTTGAAATTATCCTTGACGAGGATGAAGCGGTCATCTGACTGCACCATAAGGGGAGTGGTGATTACACCTGCACCGATTACGATTGGATCAAAATCCACGGTTTTGCTTCCTTTGGTTCCTGAAATGCGAACCGTTAATTCTCCTGCATCCTCCATGGCCGGGTCAAATGGCACAGAAGCTTCATAGGTAAAGGCTTTTCCATTCTCGAATGGAATCACTTTGTAATTGCCCGCGGCATCTTCCCCTTGGAATCCCTGCGTATCGAAAGAGGCACTTCCGCCATCCCATGTGAGGACCGGCGTTGCTTCGATGCTGACCTTCTTCGCAAAGTACTTCGGCGGAAATTTTCCTTCTATTTTCAATTCCACCTGATCGCCTCGCAAAATGAGTGGCTCCGGTGATGATTCTAGGCCCAAGGCCTCTTTTTCCTTGTCCATGCTGCCCAATCCGGCGCATCCCGCAAAGAAAATCAGGGAAGTAATGACTGCCACTGCGGGCAACTTCCAGGTGTTAACGTTACTCTTCATACTGTATGTTGTGAATCTTCAAATTCGTGACAAAACTACGCAATACGGGGACACCCTCAGCTATTGACAACGCCCATTGATGAGAACTTCCTAATTCGGCGTTCTACACGCTTGTCTGCGTGCATGGGAATCAACTTTGAAAGGTGCTTTTTTATTTCCTTTTTAACCTGCTTGTACATCGCCTCAGGATCCGCATGCGCACCCCCTAAAGGTTCAGGAATGATGCCATCCACGAGTCCCAATGACTGCATGTTTTCACTGGTCAGATTCAAGGCTTCGGCTGCTTCCATCTTGTGCTCCCAATTCCGCCAGAGAATGGAAGAACACGATTCGGGACTGATCACGCTGTACCAAGTGTTTTCCAGCATCAATACGCGGTCTCCGATTCCTATGCCCAATGCTCCTCCTGATGCACCCTCTCCAATGACGATGCAAATCACCGGCACCTTCAATTGACACATCTCAATCAGGTTTCGCGCTATCGCTTCTCCTTGACCCCGCTCTTCCGCCTCCAAACCTGGATAGGCACCCGGTGTATCAATCAACGTCACGATGGGGCGATTGAACTTCTCTGCAAGCTTCATGAGGCGCAATGCCTTGCGATAGCCCTCCGGATTTGCCATTCCAAAGTTGCGGTATTGCCGCATCTTGGTGTTCACCCCCTTTTGTTGGCCAATGAACATCACACTTTGATCATCGATGAAACCGAATCCTCCGACCATGGCTTTGTCATCCTTGACCGTGCGGTCACCATGCAATTCCATAAAGCGTCCGTCCGTTATCGCCTCGATGTAATTCAAGGTGTAGGGTCGGTCGGGGTGGCGGCTGACCTGCACACGCTGCCAAGGGGTTAGATCCGAATAGATATTGGCGGTCACTTCTCGGATCTTGGATTCGAGGTCCTCGACCAGATTGGCCATATCGACGTCGCTTGTTTCCTGCAACTCTTGTGCTTGCGTCAGTTGCTCGCGCAACTGTAGAATCGGTTCTTCGAAATCGAGGTAATTCATGCGTTATCCCTTTTCAAGGGCAAATATGCAACAACTTTTCACGGCAAATCGCCATCCTTTAAGACTTTCCCAACAATTCTCTCACCATGGATCGAATTGCCTTTCCCCGGTGGCTTCGTTCATTTTTGGCAGCAGCTGACATTTCGGCGAATGTGACGGTCTCGCCCTCCGGTGAAAAAACAGGATCATAGCCAAATCCTTTGGCCCCACTCTGTTTTCGAACGATGCTTCCTTCACAGGCCCCTTCTATGTATTCCACCTGTCCCCCTCGAATGAGGCAGATCACGGTGCGAAAGCGCGCGGAACGATCCTCACCATGCCTATCCGCTAACGCCCCAAGCAATTTGGACATATTCGCCTGTGCATCCGCATTTTCTCCCGCATAACGAGCCGTTCGCACCCCAGGCGCACCCGCCAGCGCATCGACCTCCAAACCTGTATCATCCGCAAAGCAGTCCAACCCATACTCGCGATGCACGTGCTGCGCCTTGAGGAAAGCATTGCCCTTGAGGTCCGCTGCCGTCTCGGGAATCTCCTCATGGCACCCGATGTCTGAGAGCGTCTGGATGCGGTATGCCCCGCTCAGCATGTCTTGGACTTCGCGTGCCTTGTTCGCGTTGTGCGTTGCAAAAACAAGCACCGGCAATTCGGTGGAATCGGATTCATTCATGGCGGCGAAATTAAGCACGGATCAAGGCCTGAGCCATTTTCCAGACCCGGTTTGTTTGAGCTCCTTCCATTCGATGCGTTTTGGGGAATGATGGGGAGGCAAATGGCGTTTCGCCCATGCAATCCATTCCGCTTCCAATTGGGAAGCATTTGCGGGTGGTGCCGTCGCGTGCACGCGCAGAACGAGTTGAGTCCCCCAAGTGGCATGGCGCTCGCCATAGACTTTGAAGGGTCCGGGTATCACGGAAGCAAGTACCTTTTCAATTTGTGCGGGATGAATTTTGATTCCGCCCGAGTTGATCACATCATCCCGTCGGCCCATCCATTCGAACGCAGCGACGCCCGTTACTTTCACGGCATCATTTGTTTTCAAATGCTTCCCATTGGGAAAGACAACTTCCAACACCGAGTCCTCCGTTTGGGCCACTTCAAAGCCTTCTAAGCATTGAAAGGCCGCTTCGTAAGTGGGAACCAATTGACGCAAGGCAAAGTGACTGATGGTCTCGGTCATTCCGAACGATTCAAAAACCTTTGGGCCCACTGGCATTCGTTTTATCAGGGAATCATCGACAGGGCTTCCTCCTAGTAAAACCGTCCCCAATTGCGTCCAAGCGCTGGGTCGGTGCTCAATCAGCACGGCGGCTTGCGCTGGAGT
>CAXDQP010000085.1:0-8013 GCA_963991335.1 uncultured Flavobacteriales bacterium | reverse complement strand
GACGCTTCACTAGACCAGCCGTTTGCACGGGGTCTTAATGCCTTTGGAATGCGCCACGTCGGGATAGATACATCGGGTTTGATGGCGCAGGAATTTGGGTCTTTGGAGGCATTGCAAGCTGCGGATGAAGAGGCTATTTTGACCATACATGGAGTGGGGGCAGAGATTGCAGCTAGCATTACGTCGTATTTCCGTGAGAAAAACCACCTCGAGATGATAGAGCGGTTGCGTGAGGCTGGCGTGGCATTGGCTCAAACGAAAGAGGATGTGCAGCGATCCGGAAGCCGGATCCTCGAAGGGAAGACCTTTGTGATCACAGGTACCCACCCTGTTTCGCGTGAAAATGTCGCAGATTTAATCCGCGAAAACGCAGGAAAGGTCACCTCTTCGGTCAGCAAAAAGACGAGTTATGTTGTGGCAGGAGAGAAGGCAGGCTCCAAATTGACCAAGGCGGAACAATTGGGCTTGACGGTTCTAAATTATGAGGAATTGAGGGAAATCATTGCCGAAGGCAACACATGAATATGAAAGAAGGATTGAAATATGCAGCCATTGATTTGGAGTGCGCTACTAGTGATATCGGCAATATTTGCGAAATAGGGCTCATCATCATGGAAGATGGGAAAGAGGTGTTCTCGTTCCGTTCGCTTGTCCGTCCAGTGGTGCCGGCATTTGGAGATTGGCAACGATGGAATCTGACGTATTCATTGAAGGATGCCCTCTCTGCTCCGAGTTTTCCGGAAGTCTGGTCGCGCGTGGCAGATGAAATCAAAGGCCTTCCTCTTATAGCGCACAATGCATCCCAAGTCGAGTGCAAGCACTTGGGTCATGCTTTTTCACACCATCAAATGAAGGAAGCTGCCAATGCTCCTTTTTATTGCACATTGGAACTGGCCCGAAGGGCATGGCCTGAAATTGAGAAGCACGGCATCAAGAGCCTCGCTCGACGTTTCAATTGGGAATTGGACCACCACAATCCCGAAAGCGATGCGCGCGTATGTTCTGCTGTAGTTGAGCTAGTCGCCAAAGAAAATGAAATCAAATCATGGGAGGGATTGGTCGGAAAAAATCAATGGAACCGCCATGTTATTCCGCAATTTCAGAATCGATTGATTGTTCGCGCCAAACATGCGGCGCCGAAAAAGCGTGCAGACTACATCCATGAGTTGGTCACATGGAAGCCTACGGCCAAATTCGAATCAATGAGCAAAGGACAATCGTATGTCATCAGTGGTTTCGACAATGCGCAAAAACAAAAGCTACGCATGATGGGGAGCAAGGCTGGTCTCATGCACAGAAGGTCTGTGAATGCGAGGATTGATTTTTTGGTGGCGGATGTGAAGATGGGTGCCGCGAAATATGCGCGATGCGTCGAATACGAGATTCCCATCGTGAGCATGGATGAGTTTTTGAAGCAGCTGGAAGGGATGCAAGGTTGATTGTTATCGGAACAATTCAAATCCGCCGGTCAAGGTTCCTCGTTGTTCGTCTCCGCACACGATGAGGTAGTCGAGTTTGTAATAGTAAAACCCTTCCGCGACGTCGTCATCGTTGATGCGACCGTCCCATTCCACGGGGTTTCCTTGATGGCCGTAAACCAGATTGCCCCATCGATTGAAGATGGACAGCTCAAATTTTCGGACAATTGAAAGCAAAGGGAAATCGGGAAAATCTTCGAGGTAGAGGGTTAATCGATCATTGTAGCCGTCGCGATTCGGAGATATAACGTTTGGGAATCGGGCGGAGCTCGCATCTATAGTCGCTTCGGGATCCTGGTACACCATTACGGAGTCTTGACTGGCGCATCCATTTTCTTCGAATGCAACGGTCAAAAAATACGTTCCAGGAGCGAGGGCCGTTGGTGCCAAAGGATCCAAGGCGTTCAAAGCACCTTCGACCCATTCCCAATTCAAGATGGGAGTGTAATCAATTGGGGACACAGCAATCCCTGTGATTAAGCTTGTTGGAGATGAACAGGTTAGGGTGTCGGCGTAACCCGCCTCTACGACTGGGAAGGTGAAATCCTCTGAAATGGCGACCTCGGTGGTGGATGTGCATCCATTTCCCGGGTTCGTGGTGGTTACACTCCAAATGCCAGGGGTGTTCGTCACTAACTCGTAAGGCTCATCTGTCCAAGTGAAATTAGCGGCATTCGGCGGTTGCCAATTGAATTCAGCATCCGCGTCGTCATTGGTTAACAAAATGGTCACGGAATCGATGGTGCAATTGATGACATTGCTGGACGGAATTAGAGCGGATTCATAAGTCGTTGTATCCAGGTCAATCGTGAATAGTAAGCTGTCGAAGCAAGCGCCTTCATTCCAATCTGCAATGAGCAAATAATTCCCAGCCGCATCGATTGTCGCGGTGGTTTGGTTGGATTCAAAGTTGGCGCCCCCATCGATTGATGACCATGTAATTTCGATGCCAGCGGGGAAGTTGGAGCCTGCAATCACTTCAATGGTAGGATTGTCACAGGTCAATGTGTTGCTGGGGTCGGTGAGCACTGTGGCCTCTAACTCCTCGACCAATACCACGATGGTGTCTGAAATGCTTGCATCGCAGAACCCCTCATAGCTGACGACGTAAGTCATGGTGGAGTCCGGCGTGCACAATGTTGTGGAGGCATTCGGATCTGACAGAAAGTCAGAGGGCTCCCAGGTATACAGAGTATTCGGTGCGCCAGAGACGTTGAGTTCAATGCTGCTTCCCGGGCAAATGGCGACTAGTGGGTCCGTTGCGATGATATTGGGAGCCAAGCAAACCGTTTGGTTGTTGAATGATCCTCCTGTGCTGCCGGTGAATCCCCAGTAAACCTCAGATTCTCCGTTGAAGATCTCGTTCACCAAGTCCACTTCTGCAAACAAGCGCAAGTCGCAATCGAAATACACCGCAATGATGGTCGTATTTGGATCCCACGTAATTCGAACGGGGTGGTCCTCACCGTCTTCTATGTTAGCGCCGTTGATATTTGCGTTTACAGGACCAGCCAAGCCAGTGGGAGGATTGTGGTCTACCGAACCATCCGATACGAAGCCAATGTGGTCGGTGATCAAATCGCCGTACTGTCCGTTTTGCCACGTGTCAAATTCGATGCCAAAACTCGGGTCAAAACCACTGAATCCTAGAGCTCCGCCTGTTTCACCGAGTGCATTGGTTCCAACATTTTGAAGCACAAATACCATTCCATCTGCTCCAGTCGCGTCAATGGTTCCGAAGTTCATGCTGAAACTCAGCTCGAAGGCTTCGGTGAGGTCGATCTGCTCGCCATACCAAACGGTTCCATTTTGATTTCCCTGGGTGGTGGTGAGTTGATAACAGTCACCTTCGCTGGCAGTTGCGGTTCCGTTCAAGAAATAGGTTTGAGCCGAAATGCCGGTCGATAACCACAGGAACCCTGCTGCAAGCAGTAGCTGCATCAAAGTACGCCTCGGTGTATACAAATTTCGGCTAAGCATTCGCTTCAAAATGACAAGCCAACCTTCAGGTTTAGCCTGCGGTTGGTCAGGTAATTCGGGATGGCATAGAGCCGACGATTCACGTCTTCGATCCACGTGTGATTGATGGTGTTTCGAATGCCTAGAATGTTGAAGACTTCAACAGAAATGAAACCGCTCAAGTCATCATACTTGGTTGTGCGATTAGCTGCGGTGAACAATTCCCTGGAAAAACCAATGTCTACACGGCGATAGGTGGGCGTCCGCAATATGTCTTTGTACCGCTCGAAGGAGGGAGGTCCGAATGGAAGCCCCGTGCCAAAGTAAAGGCTAATGAGCACTTTGTACGCTTCGTTTCCCGGCATTTCGTCCTGAAAAAGGAGGCTCATATTGAAGCGTTGGTCGGTTTGGCGGGGGATGAATCCCGGAGAGATCAACGCGCTGTCGACGGGCACGTTGTCCAATGTAAACCCGGTGATGATTGGCGTTCCGGCGCTGTTGTAGTACTGCCAGTAATCATCATCGTTCAAATCTTCTTCCGTTTTCATCACGGACATGCGAAACCAACTTTGGATGCCGTCGATGAATTCGCCGTTCAACATGAAGTCCGCGCCCGCGGCATAACCTGAGCTGTTGTTCTTGGCATAATAGCGTTGGCGGACGTTTTCAATTTCATACGGGATCAAGGCATCCATGCCTTTGTAATAGACTTCGCCGACCATTTTAAAAGGGCGATCATACAACTTGAAAATGCGGTCCATGCCCAGCACGAAATGCGTAGCTTTTTGGGGACGAATGTCGGCATTGAGCGTACCATCCAGCCGTCGCATTTCCCGATAGAATGGTGGTTGCCAGTATACTCCTGCCGCAAAGTTCCATACGACGGACGGCATTCCCTCTTCCTCCAAAGGACGGTAACTGATGTGTCCACGTGGCCCGCCAACCAAAACGGGGCCACCGGTTTCATTGGTTCGTTGGTTGGTGAACCCCCAATGATGACCGCGAATCCCAGCGTTTATTTCCCAGAGGCCTTTGAATCTGTCTTCCCATGACCAACTGCCCTGAACAAATGCCTGACTCCGCTGCGCATTTACGTCGTTGCTGGCCCGAATTACATCTTCCAATTCAATGCTTTGTTGCGGTCCTTCATCAATATAGCCAATGCTGTCTTGCGGATGCGGAGCGATAAAACCAGCAGAGTCAGTAAGCGACCATTCCGCTAAATAATCTTCAATTTGTTCACGTTGCCATTTCACGCCCCATTCCAACAGTCCATTGCCGCCGCCGAAGGAAGTCGAACCCTTGAACGCGGTGCTTATAACGTTCGCAGAAAGACGGTTTCGTGCGTGGTTGAGGAACACACCCACTCCGCGGTTGACGGCTTCTTCTCCCAAAGCATCGGATCCCAAATCGCGGTCCAGTTCATCCAAAAAGTAGGCGCCTAAGATGTCAAACGTCTCCGATTCGGCGGTTTGAAAGGCAGAAGTAATCCAACGAAGGCGGTAGTTCTCTCCGGTGTGATTGACCGCTAGTGCACCAAATCCCGTGCGATAGGAGGTTTTTTCTTGTCCGTCGAAATATATTTTGAGTCGCAGGGCCTCATTGATATTACCGACATCGGATTGTCGTTCTTCAGGAATGAAGGTGTAATCATTCTGACCATAGATTCCGAGCAATTCGATTTCCCAAGGGCCATAGCCGTCCGGATCAATCGTGACAAAAGATTGCACATCGATGTAACGCGGCTGGTATTCTCCGCCTTCATCCAGTGTTCCCAACACGTAGGAATTGTCTCGAAACCGCACGCCCGTGTTCGCTGTCCATAAGCGATGTCCGGCAGGACCTTTTCGACTTACCAGATCTTGTTGAGCCTGTGCTCCGAGCATGCTTCCTGTAAAGCGTGTGGCTGCTTTTGATGGCTTCCGGTACTGGATGTCCAAAACTGAACTCATCTTATCCCCATATTTCGCTTCAAATCCGCCCGCTGAAAACTCGATGGATTCCACCATGTCAGGATTGGGAAAGGAGAGGCCTTCCTGCTGACCTGCGCGAACGAGAAATGGCCGGTACACCTCTACATCGTTGACGTAGACCAAGTTTTCATCAAAGCTCCCTCCGCGAACGTTGTAACCACTCGATAGTTCGCTTGTGAAATTCACCGGTGCTTGAATCAACAAGTCTTCAATCGTTCCACGAGGCGATGGAATGCGCGCAGCGACTTTGGGATCGATGCGCTGGATGGGCCCGGTTCGTTCTCCATCCGCAATCACTTCCGAAGTTTTCAATGCTACGCCCGGAATCAGTGTTATGTTCCGTTCCGTTGGGAATGATTCGCGAAGTTCAACGGTGATTTCTTTGGTTTGAAAACCAACAAATCCAAAACGCACGTTCCAGCTTTGGTTCGCCCTCAATTGGAGTTCGAAGGTGCCATCTATCGAGGTGACAACGGCTGCTGATTTTTGATCAAGGGGAATGACTGTAGCGCCTGGCAAGGCCTGTCCAGACTGATTTCGAACGGTACCTCGCAGTGTGCCCATTCCATCGCTGTCACTCTGTCCAGAACTTATTGCGGCAGAGAAACACGCTCCGATAATCATGAGAAGGCGGACGAATTGGCGCTTCATCGTTTCAATGATCCATTTCGAATGGCTTCTACAAACTTTGCCCATGCAACCGGGTTGAACAGGCTGATAGGAGGCAGTTGGCCTTGGTAATAGTTTTGCTGTGCTTGTTGCTGGACGGTGTAATTGTAAACTTCACTGCCATCGCGACCTACTTCCATGAGGCGATCGTAGATATCCGCAGCATTCAACCGCTGCTGTCCTATGGTAAAGGCATCCGCTGTGAGCTGTAACTCCAAGAATTCTTCCCGAAATCTCTCCCGAGTTGGCCATGGATAAATGAAGGCTTGGTCAATTGCAACTGTATCTCTTCCAAGAGGCTGCACAACATTCATTCGTTTAATTTCCAGGTCATTAGGAACGAAAAACTCCTGTGTAATGAAGCCGACCGAGGACACGGTGATGGTGTCGTTTTCCAATGCCGGGATGCTGAAAAAGCCATTGGCATCGGTCATGGTTCCCCGAAGATCACGCTTTCGAAATACGGTAGCAAAAGGGAGAGGGGACAAAGAATCTCCTGTGACAACCATTCCGCTGATCTGAATGACTTCAGGGGTGGAGGTCAATATTGAATCTGTAGCATTTGACTGGGCATGGCTGAATGCTGAAATGCACGAAGCAGTGGCGAGGAGCGCTGAGAGTTTCAGTTTGTTCAGCATGTTGCGAAAATTACGACAAGTGCAGCAGGTCAGCAAGAAAGACCTTTATGAGACCTGTGCGGTTTTGAATTCGGAGGTGAAGTGAAACTCGAGTTCGGGATAATTTCCGATTTCCATGTCGAGGAGGAACTTTGATGGGGCGAGATACACGTCATTTTTATCCTTGTCAAATACCATTTCCGTTCCTTTGATACGTTTGAATTCTTCTAGTTTTTCTTCGTTTTCACTCACGATCCAACAGGCTTTGTAATAGGGTTTCGGCTGGAACTCACATTTGGCACCGTATTCGTGCTCAAGCCGGTATTGGATGACTTCAAATTGCAGTTCTCCAACGGTGCCCACAATCTTTCTATTGCCCAATGCACGGATAAACAACTGCGCGACCCCTTCATCCGTTAATTGTTGGATTCCTTTCTCTAATTGCTTGCTCTTCATCGGGTCCTTGTTCACCAATTCCTTGAATATTTCCGGGGAAAAGCTGGGGATTCCTCTGAATTGCATGGATTCACCTTCGGTAAGGGTGTCTCCGATTTTAAAGCTTCCCGTATCATAGAGTCCAACAACATCTCCGGGCCAAGCTTCGTCAACTACACTCTTGTCTTGGGCTAAAAAGGTGGCAGGGTTAGCAAATTTGAGTTTTTTGTTCAGTCGGGTATGGTTGAAGAATGTGTTGCGTCGGAAAGTTCCGCTGCAAACGCGCATGAAGGCTATGCGATCACGGTGGCGCGGGTCAATATTGGCGTGGATTTTAAAGATAAACCCCGTAAACGCCGATTCTTCTGGGTCCACTTGGCGCACATCAGTTTCCCGCGGTCTTGGATCAGGGGCGATGTCGATGAAGGTGTCGAGCATTTCCTGGATGCCAAAATTATTCACAGCACTTCCGAAAAACACAGGAGCCAAATCCCCGTCCAAGTAGGGCTGGGCATCCCAATCTTCATAGACGCCTTCAATGAGTTCGACATCCTCTCGCAATTGCTGCGCATGCTCTTCCGTCACCCAATCATCTAACTCAGGTAAATGAATGTCTTCGACGGAAACGACATCCTTGGAGATTTTGGTTTTATCGGGATTGAAAAGGCGCAACTGCTTCTCGTAGAGGCTGTAAACACCTTTGAACGATTGGCCTCCACTGATGGGCCAGCTCAAGGGACGCACCTGAATTTGCAGCTTCTCTTCCAATTCATCCAACAGGTCAAATGCGTCTTGTCCTTCCAAGTCCATTTTGTTAACGAAGATGATCACGGGAGTCTTCCGCATGCGACAAACTTCCATTAAGCGTTCGGTTTGTGCCTC
>CAXDQP010000084.1:0-8113 GCA_963991335.1 uncultured Flavobacteriales bacterium | reverse complement strand
GACTCCACGACGATGATTTTTACCGTGGGCCTGCAAGAATGTGGACAAGGTTTTCGCACATTTAAGAAAGATGAAAAGCTGGAAGTGATGCACGTGGGCGTTTGCACGCTTCTGGCCCCGATGGGATTTTACGAGGAACTGGGCACGGACGAGGACGGGTGGCCACACTTTGAAAGAACAGGAGAAATTCCTGCCGTATCAAAGGAGGAGCAAGAATTGCTCATGAAACGCGCACTGTTGGAGTATTTCGCCGCTTGGATCGCGGTTTAGAATCTCGGATGACCTGACATTTCTGTCTTTACTCGATATAAACCGTCGCCTCATTGGTCAGCTCTTCCTCAATTTTGATGAGGCCTGTTCCGAAGAGCGCAGCTTTCGAAGCTTCAATGTCTAAAACGGCAAATCCGGCTTGCCCTTCCACATAGAACGTAGAGAAATTGAAGCTGACGGTTCCTGCGGCGTTCGTTACGGCTGTTGTGTCAAACCGGGGTTCACCGACAAAATCTTGGTCTACGGAACCAAATGCAAACAAGCGAACCGATGCGCCTTGAACCGGAGCTCCGAGATCATTTAGGACGACGACGTTGGCGATGGTCTCTTCAACTTCATGGCAACTTGTGGCTAAAAAGATGAAAGAAGTCATCAATAGGGTGAGGGAAAGGGTCGCTTTTCGCATCGGGTCTTCTAACTTTGCAGGGCAGTGAACCCCAAATATCTTCAAAAAGTCATGAAATTCAAGTTTCTTACACAACATACCGCACTATTTGTGATCGCCACCTCTCTGTTTGTTGTCGCTGGGTGCAATGAAAACACGAAATCTCAGGCGGAAGTATCCGATTCTTCGGCTGCCCTGAGCCGACAAGTTCGGATTGAGACCAGTTTCGGTGATATGGTGGTTGAATTGTCTGACAGCACGCCCGCGCACCGCGATAATTTCATCGAGTTAGCGTCTACTGGTTTTTACGATAGCTTGCTTTTTCACCGGGTAATCAAAGGTTTTATGGTTCAGGGGGGTGATCCGAATAGCCGGGGAGCAGACTTGTCCCAGCGCTTGGGCATGGGTGGACCGGGTTACACAGTGCCTGCGGAAATCAGGAAAGATCACCTGCACTTCAAAGGAGCGTTGTCCGCTGCGCGCCAAGGAGATCAAGCAAATCCAGAGCGCGCCAGCTCAGGCAGCCAGTTTTACTTGGTTCATGGGCGAACAACGTTCAGTGAAGTTGAATTGGCAAACATTGCGGCACGTGCGGATCGCGCCAATGAGCAGTTCAATCAGAATGAAAAGTTTGAATACTCGGAAGAAACGATCAAGCGGTACATGGAAGAAGGAGGCGCCCCGTTTCTGGACAACCAATATACCGTCTTTGGCCAGGTGATTTCAGGCCTCGACCTCATCGATTCCATCGCTGCTGTGAAAACAGGCGCAGGTGATCGACCAATGGAGGATGTGATCATGACCATGGAAGTGATTCGCTGATCATGGTATTAAAAGAGCAAATTCTAGCCCACCTGAGTGAGATCGAGGGGAAAACACTGTCTAATTCCGAGGAGGTCGAGGAGTTTCGAATTGCGTGGCTCGGTCGAAAAGGGATTCTCAAGGATACCATGGCAGCTTTCAAGTCGGCTCCAAACGACCAGAAGCGTGAACTTGGCCAGCTCGTCAATCAGCTAAAGAATGCGGCTGAAGGCTTGGTAGCAAAAGGCGCACAAGGAGACGAAGGAGGTGAATCTACAAATGAGATTTTGAACGACTGGACCCGGCCAGATGGTGGCATTCCATTGGGAGCGCACCATCCGTTGAGTGTCGTTCGCCGGGAAATTATTGGGATCTTGGAGCGGATGGGCTTTGTGGTCACAGAGGGGCCAGAAATCGAGGACGATTGGCACGTGTTCAGTGGACTGAATTTCCCAGAGGAGCATCCGGCACGAGACATGCAGGACACATTTTTTGTCGATCGAAATCCTGACATGCTCTTACGAACACACACCTCTTCTGTCCAGGTGCGTGAGATGGAACGCCGCGATCCTCCCATGCGGATCATGATGCCCGGGCGGGTGTTTCGGAATGAGGCCATCAGCGCTCGAGCGCATTGTATGTTTCACCAAATTGAAGGATTGTACATCGATGAAGGAGTGTCATTTGCCGACCTGAAGCAAACATTGTTGCGCTTTGCACAGGAATTTTTTGGGGCGGACACGAAAATTCGCTTGCGACCCTCTTACTTTCCTTTCACTGAGCCAAGTGCGGAAGTGGACGTGTATTGGGGACTGAAAACAGAAGTGGATAAGCGCATCACCAAAGGGACGGGATGGTTGGAAATCTTGGGGTGTGGAATGGCGGATCCCTCGGTGCTGGAAGCTTCTGGCTTTGATTCCAGTAAGTATTCCGGTTTCGCTTTCGGAATGGGGGTGGAGCGCATTGCGATGTTGAAGTATCAAATCGGTGACTTGCGGGCTTTCTTTGAAAGCGACATGCGCTTTTTGAACCAGTTCCAGGGGGAATACTGAACCTCCTATTTGAAACGAAAATCAGGCGAAAGGCAAGGTCAATGTGACCTTTTCTTCGATCGGTGAAATGCGTTCCACTTGTATTTTTCCAGCGATTTTTCGGAGCTGTGCATGCAGTTCATTCCACCGAGAAGAGGCGAGTGCATCCTTGCCATGAAAAAGTCCTTGCATCGCCCTAGAAGCCTCGGTGTGATTGCTGCTCAGGCAAAACTTCCAATGGGATGTTTCAGCCTCCACTTTTATGCGAATGGCGTCTTCTTCATTGGAGATTTCTGCCAATCCGCGCAAAAAGTTCCGAATCACAACCCGCACATCAGGCCCTACTGAGAATTGGATATTTTCGTCCAGGGTCCAATTCATTTCGGTCTGAATTTCCGCGTCAAGTGCGTTGAGGAAGGATTGAATGCTTTGGGATCTCAAGTCTTCATCACGCTCAAAAACGAAGTCTCCGTTGGGCATTAAACTGCTGCTGCCCAACTCCAGGCTCTCTTCATCTCTAGGCCCGTTCGAAGCAGCTCCTGTATTCTTCTTGTTGGGCAGGCGATCGGTTGGCACCAGGCTTCGCAAGCGGATGATACGTCGACGTTCTTTGCGAAGGGCTGCATTCAATACTCGATGGCTGCGGCCATTGGCAATGAGACCAATTCCTAATAGCGCTGCGAGCCAAGGCCATAGGCCATAGGAATGGGAGGAAGACGGGGCGGTGTTTAGGCCCATTACAGCTCGATCAAATGGATCTGGTTCGGGTAAAAACCGCTCAGTGAAGCCCTGAACCTCTCGGTTCGGTTGGGACTGCATGGCTTCGAAGAGGCGAATGTTGATTTGCTCCCACTCCATCCTCGCGGCCGATGCTTCCCCCTCATTTCCTCGCTGATGTGCGAATTCTGCGCGCTGCCTCAGGGCTTCAAGAAGCAATTCGTCTTGCTGGGCGATGCGTGCCTCCTTGATGGCTTCGTGCAAGGCAATAATCACTTCCAAAGGGCGGTGCATTTTCTGTGCGGCATTGGCCATCCTCAATTGGGCGAGGGTCATTGCCGTTGCGTCGTTCCGATCGGTCTGGTCTAAAATGCGCTCAGCCCAGGTCAAAGCTGCTGCATCGTTCCCTTCGGAAGCGATGATCATTTGGATTTGCTCTCGGAAATCCTGCGCCAATCCGCTGGGGATTTGATTCGCCTCTTCTTCAAAAAGGGAAGTGAGTGAATCTGCGCGAGGGCCCCGCATGATGTAATCGAGTTGAATGGACTGGCTCAACCATTGCATTCGCTTTTCACTTGGGATGAGGGGGTTTTTGATGGCCAAGCACTTGAGCATGCATCGGCTTGCCTCCTCCCAATTTCCGCTGATGAAATGCAAATCGGCTATGCTTGATTTGAGTTCCCAATTGTCTGGTCGCAACTTGATTTCGCGCAGCAAGATGGCAATGGCTTTTCCCTCTTGCTGCAATTGCATCCAAAGATTTGCTGCGAGCTGTGATTGTTGAAGTCGATTCTCCTCGCTGCAGGCGAGCAATCCATCTTGGGTGAGGCCTAACGTTCTTTCTGCAAGGGCGTAGTTTTGACTTTGAACATGAATGTTGGCAATTCCAAGCCGAGCGCGGGCGACCTGACAGGGGTCGAATGATCGCTCTTCAGCGCCACGGTACATCGCCAAAGCAGCTACAGGACGACTGGATTCAAATAGTGAATCTCCGCGCAGAAGCATGCGCTCAGCTTCGTTGGCCTCTCTGGAAAGTACGGGTGCTTGTTGGGCGAAAACAGCTCCGAGTTGTGCCAGGCAGATAAAGGCCAACAGGAACGGATTTCGGGTAAAAAGCATGGGACAAACTACCCATCAAACGTGCACATTATTTCTCGAATCAATGGAATTGTTCACAGACTGAGGCGCAAAAAATGGCGGCAATTCAATCGTTCCAAATGACGTCCAGTAAGGTGTTTCCAACGGCCTCGAGTGTAGGCTTGCTGATCACACGCATGTTATCTTGGTGGGTGTGGTGAAATGGGCCATATCCCATGGGCAAGACCTGTACCTGATAGTGCACGATGTTGGCAGAAGGAACGCCTCCGAGCTGGGAGACAAACAAATTGTCGTCCACGGTTTGGGGCGTCACATCGTTCTTGAAATATTGGCTGTACCCCAAATCTGAAGCGGACTTCCAGATTTTGCGCACAATGGAGGGGGCAAAGGCCATTGAGGTGCCTTCTCGGTTGAAAACGGCATCTTTGGCGCCAACCATATCCAGTAGAATGCCATACTTCGCTTGGTATCCAAATTTGTGCGGTTGATTGGCCCAAAATTGACTTCCGAGGCACCACGTTGTAATGCTGCCATTCCCGGTATTTGCCCATTCTGGAGCACCATAGTCTTCCGCATCAAAAAAGATCACATCAATTCCTACATCAAGGGTTGTGTCTGATCCAAGAATACGCGCGACTTCGAGCAAGACGCCCACGCCGGAACCGCCATCATTCGCACCATCGATGGGCTCTCGGATGCGAATGGTGTCTTTGTCAGCGAACGGTCGCGTATCCCAGTGCGCATACAGCATGATTCGCTCTTGATTTTCAGGACGAAATTGCCCAATGATGTTGCGCATTTCCAACACGGTCCCGTCGTAAGCCCGCACACGACCGGGCTGTTCAATGACCACCGCCCCATGCCGCGTCAATTCGTTCGCGAGCCAATCGCCACAAGCCACGTGCTCGTTGGTGTTGGGAACACGGGGTCCAAAGTCCACTTGCGATTGAATGTAGCCGTAAGCTGAATCACTGCTGAATGCCGGTGCTTTGATGCGTTCAGCTGCCATTTGTGTGACAGGCCGCTCTTTGGTTTCACCAGCGCAGCTTGCCAACATCCATGCGCTAAGTAGCAGCCCTATTTGGAAGGGCACTATCCACCGTCTCAATCGCGGTCCCATGTGCTGCCTTCTTTTCCGTCCTTGATGGTAACGCCCAACTCGCCCAACGCATTTCGAATGGCGTCAGCCGTCGACCAATCCTGATTGGATTTGGCTTCACTTCTCAGCTTCACGAGGAGATCGAGCAGTGGACCCGTTTCATTTGATTCTTCGCTTTTTGCGCCTCCCTCGACTTCGAGGCCAAGCACGTCAAAAACGTAGCCGTTAATCAGTGATTGAAGGGCGTCTTTTTGGGTTTTGCTAATGGCCAATTGTCCGTCGTGAACTTTGTTGATCAACTTGACTGCGTCGAATAAAACACTGATTAAAATCGGTGTATTGAAGTCATCTCCCATAGCAGTCGCACATCGATTGGAAAGCTCATCGATTTTTGCCTCTGCATTGTCCGTGTCCGATGTTGCAGGAAGTTTCTCGAGTGTTCCCAATGCTTTCATTAAGCGCTCAAGTCCTTTCTCTGCTGCTTGCAAGGCAGCATTGGAGAAATCCAAGGTGCTTGCATAATGCCCTTGCAGCATGAAGAATCGCACCGTCATGGCGGAATAGCCCCGTTCGAGTAAGGGGTGACTGCCCGAGATTAACTCCTCGGGTGTGAATCCGTTGCCTTCTGACTTCGCCATCTTTCGGCCATTGACCGTCAGCATGTTTCCATGCATCCAATACTTCACGGAATTTCCTTCGCCGGTTGCCCCAGCGTTTTGCGCAATTTCGCACTCGTGATGCGGGAATTTCAAGTCCATTCCTCCACCGTGAATGTCGAATGCGTTGCCCAAGTATTTGGTGCTCATTACTGAGCATTCGAGGTGCCAGCCCGGAAATCCTTCACTCCACGGTGAAGGCCATTTCATCAGATGAGAAGTGTCCGCCTTTTTCCACAAGGCGAAATCCAAGGGGTCGTTTTTTTCGTCTTGTCCATCGAGAACGCGCGTGTTGTTGAGCAGGTCGTCTATTTTTCTCCCGGAAAGCTGGCCGTATGGAAAATCTTCGCTGAACTTGCGCACATTGAAGTAGACGCTGCCATTGGATTCATATCCGTAGCCGCGTGCGATGATTTGTTTGATCATTTCGATCTGTTCCACGATGTGGCCTGTTGCACTTGGCTCGATGGAAGGGCTTTTGATGTTGAAGATCCGCATCACATCATGGAAATCATTGGTGTACTTCTGCACGATTTCCATCGGTTCAAGGTTTTCGAGCCGTGCTTTCTTGCCAATCTTATCTTCTCCGTCATCCGAGTCCCCGGTCAGATGACCAACGTCGGTGATGTTTCGTACATAGCGCACTTGGTAACCCAAGAAGATGAGGTGCCGGTAGACAATGTCAAACGTGAGAAACGTCCGGACGTTGCCCAAATGTACATTGCTGTAGACCGTTGGACCGCAAACGTACATGCCCACATAAGGGGCATTCAAAGGAGTGAAGAGTTCCTTCTCCCGGGTCAGGCTATTTTGAATATAGAGGGGCGTAGGTTCGGACATGAAAAAGGGGCGATGTCTTGTGTGATACGAGCGAGGTTCGTAGAATGCGCAAGTTGCTTGCAAAGTAAATCAAACCAATGGACGAATCGGATGAATTTCTATCCAGATGTTCTGTTCATGGCTTACCCGATTCAAGGCTCCAATGTTTCGTTTTTCGTTGATATGGCATCGAGCATAAGACTCGTCATGTCATCGATTGTGATGCGTGGCTGCCATCCCCAATCCCGATTCGCCGCAGAATCGTCAATGCTCGAGGGCCAGCTCGCTGCAATGGCCTGCCGTTGATCGGGGGCATACTGCAATTGAAACTGTGGCCTTTGTTGCCGAATGCTCTCTCCGACTTCACTGGGTGTGAAACTCATGGCTCCCAAGTTGTAGGAAGTTCGCACCGTGATTTTTGATTTTGGCGTGCCCATAAGCTCCAGGGTGCCGCGCACTGCATCGTCCATGTACATCATGGGCAAAGCTTGGTCAGCTTTCAGAAAGCAGCTGTAGGGTTCGTCTTTTGCCGCATAATGATAAATATCTACAGCGTAGTCGGTTGTGCCTCCTCCTGGCACGGAACGGTGCCCAATGCGCCCTGATAACGCACGCTTCTAACGTCTACGCCGTATTTTTCATAGTAATAACGGCACCAGTACTCACCGGCTTGTTTGCTGATTCCATAAACGGTCGTTGGGTCGAGCGGTGCGTCTTGCGGTACGCGATTTTTGGGTGTGCTTGGACCGAAGACTGCGATGGAACTGGGCCAAAAAAGGCGTTTGATCCAACCTTCTTTCGCAGCCTCTAAAACATTCAAAAGGGATTGCATATTCAAGTCCCAAGCCGCCAAAGGTTTCTTCTCACCTGTGGCACTGAGCATGGCCGCCAAATGATACACCTCGTCGTATTTGCCTTCTTCGAGAATCTTGGATAATGCACCTTCATCTGTAGCGTCCAGGTGCAAAAACTTGCTGCGCATTGCCGCATCATTGTCGGGAACTCGGATGTCGGAAATGTCCACAGATTCAACGCCGAATTCCTTTTGCATACGCAGAACCAGTTCTATGCCTAGTTGCCCTGCAGCGCCGATGACGAGACGTCGTACCATGTTTACGAAGATAAGATATTGTGGACGGAGAACACCATGTACTTTTGCGGGTGTGAAAAAGTCATCTGATTTTCCTGTGCACGACAACGCCGCAGTCGACTATGCTATGCCGGAATCGTGCATTGC
>CAXDQP010000083.1:0-8117 GCA_963991335.1 uncultured Flavobacteriales bacterium | reverse complement strand
GTGCACCGGCGATCCCGCTAAGCGCGCGGCTAATGAATTCTTGTACCAGATGCAAGCCGCTCAAAACATTGCGACCCTCAATGGATATGAAATCAAGCGCATCATTACGGGTTGTCCGCACTGTTTTAACGTATTGAAGAACGAATACCCCGAGCTTGGTGGGAATTACGAAGTGCTGCACCACACGCAATTCATCCGCGAATTGATTGAAACCGGAAAATTGCGCATGGCAGATGGCGCGCCTTTTCGCGGCAAGCGCATCACCTTCCACGACCCTTGTTATCTGGGGCGAGGAAACGGTGAGTACCTCGCACCTCGGGAAGTCATCCAAAAACTTGACGCCGAATTGCTCGAAATGCGGAGGTGCAAGCAAAATGCCATGTGCTGTGGCGCTGGCGGTGCTCAAATGTTCAAGGAAGCTGAAAATGGCGATGCGGAAGTCAACCACGAACGCACCAATGAAGCGCTCGAAAACAAACCCCAAGTCATTGCCACCGGCTGCCCATTTTGCAACACCATGATCACGGACGGCGTGAAAAATGCCAACCAAGAATCCGAAGTTGAAGTCAAAGACATCGCAGAATTGATTGCGGAAGCGGCAGACCTGCTCGACCCCTCTGCATCCTAAACACCCGAACATGCTATTAAAAGGAAAAGTAGCCGTCATTACTGGCGCATCGCGCGGAATCGGCAAAGCCATTGCCCAAGAATTCATTCGTCAAGGAGCCACTGTGGCTTTTACCTATCGTTCGTCGGTCGAAAAGGCCAACGCCCTCGAAGCTGAACTTGCAGCGAACGGAGGCCAGGTGCGCGGATTCAAATCCGATGCAGCGAAAATGGATGAAGCGGAAAGCCTCGTCAGCGCTGTCGTTGAAGCCTTTGGCACGGTGGACATCGTTGTCAACAATGCTGGAATTACAGACGACACCTTGTTGATGCGCATGAGCGAAGAGCAATGGGACCGCGTCATTGACGTGAACCTCAAATCGTGTTTTGCATTGACCAAAGCCGTGATGCGTACGATGCTCAAAGCGCGCTCAGGAAGCATCATCAACGTCAGTTCGGTCGTTGGCGTCCAAGGAAATGCTGGGCAGGCCAATTATGCAGCCTCCAAAGCGGGCATTCTTGGATTCACCAAATCGGTTGCGCTCGAATTGGGAAGCCGAAACATTCGGTGCAATGCCATTGCACCGGGATTCATTGAAACAGAAATGACGGCAGCACTGGAGGAAGCGACGGTTCAAGGATGGCGCGATGCCATTCCATTGAAGCGCGGAGGACAACCCGAAGACGTGGCTCAGCTCTGCACCTTCCTCGCCAGCGACATGAGCGCCTACATCACCGGTCAGACCATTTGTGTCGACGGGGGCATGATCACGGCATAACACGCTGCGCATGGATATATCACTGCCAAGTCAATGGATCATAGAAGCCGAGCCTTGGCAATGGTTTGCCATTGGCGCGCCCGGATTTTTCGCTGCTTGGTGGTTGTATGGCAGAGGCGGCAGAGGAATTGAACGGAAATCCACCGGCGGCGGTTTGACGATAGCGGCGCGACTCCTGCTCGGTCTTGTCAGGTGGTTCGCCTTCACACTTCTTGCGTTTTTATTGTTGGAACCCCTGATTCGCTCCATCGAATTGGACAAAGAAGACCCTGTCGCTGTGGTGCTCATCGACCAAAGCGCTTCCATTTTGGCACGCACAGAGGGTAGCGATGAGGAGCGAGACTTGAAAGAATGGTTTCAAGCATTGGGTTCAGAACTAGAGGCCAAGGGGTTGCGAACCGAGTGGTATGGCTTTGACCAAGACCTCAACGAAAACATTTTGGAACGCAGCGACCCTCTCAGGTGGGACGGCACACAGACCAATCTTTCCGCGGCCATAACAGAACTCAATGACCGCATCGAAAACCGCAACATTGCCGGGGTCGTATTGGCTTCTGACGGACTCATCAACCGCGGTGTGGATGCTGAGTATGGTACATCTTGGCCCCTGGCTCCCATCTATACCTTAGGTCTTGGAGACACGACGCGCCACGAAGACCGGTGGATCGTCCGGGTCAACCACAACCAAATTGCCTATCTGAATAACACCTTTCCCGTGGAAGCTGTCATTCAATCCCAAGGCATGGAAGGACAGCAAGGGCGTGTTCGCATCTTTCAAGGGTCCAAGCAACTGGCCGAAAGCGAATGGATGTGCCAAAACAACCAGAACATCAAAAGGGTGAAGTTCATGCTGCCTGCATCTGATATAGGAACCCAGCGTTTCCGATTGGAAGCCAGCTTGGGGGACAATGAGTTCGATCAAAGCAATAACCAGCGTGATTTTTACGTCGAAATTTTAGAAAGCCGCAGGGTCATCACGTGCATTGCGGATGCACCGCATCCAGACCTTGGCGCCATTGCTCTGGCACTGGACGCCTTGGATGCTTACTCCGTGAACACCCTATACCTCAACAACAGCACAGATGCCAACGATGTACTGCAAGCTCTAAACGAATCCGATGTGGTCATCGCCCACAACCTACTGGGTCTAAAATGGCAAGGAACGGGTTGGGAAGAGTGGCTCTCGTCCAATGAAATCAGTACTTGGTGGTTGGCGACTTCGCAAGGTGCCTTCAACCATTTGCGAAATTCAAATCAATTGGATGTTCGACTGTCCAGCAGTTCGGAATTGTCTCAAAACTTTCGAGGCCGGATCAACCCGAGCTACGGCATCATTGACTATGATAACGAACAATTGGAGAGCGCCCTTCAATCATGGCCGCCAATGACGGGACCGATGGAATCGTTGACCTGGTCACAAGCATGGGAACCGTTGCTCTTCAAGCAACTCGGCAGTTTGAAAACGCAAGATGCATTCTGGGCAACGCGAATCTATTCTTCAGGCGCTCGCACAGCACTCACCGTGGGTGAAGGCATATGGAACTGGAGGATGCGCAATTACCTCCAGAATAACGACCATGGCACTTTCAACCAGCTCATTCAACGCCACGTGCAATTTTTAGCCGCGAATGACCAACGCGAGCGATTCAAAATCCAAACCGAACCGCGATTGACCCCCGATCTCCGCATCAATTTCCAAGCGGAAGCCTACGACGCGGGTTGGACCATGTCCATAAATGCCACCATAGAAGTGATTCTCGTGAACGAAACCGGCGGAGAATTCATCAAACGCATGCGCTTCGATGGCGAGCGTTACGATGCCGGTTTTGGTCGAATGCCGAGCGGTCAATACACTTGGAATGCCGCTTGTGCGATCGATCGAGAAAACTTTACCGACAGCGGAATCATCGTCATCGAAGACCAACAAATTGAACAGACCAGTCTCCCCGCTGATCACGGTCTTTTGAAGCGAATTGCCGAAAAGAACGGAGGCAACTTCCTTGGCACGTGGCGAGCAACCCGCCCGGAACAAGCCGCTGCTCAAATCGTCCAAGCGGGAATTCCTGCGACGGTGTTGCATGAACAAGTTTCCTTGCAAAATGGCCTGGAGTGGATCCCGATTCTATTGACGGCTTTGTTGCTACTTGCCATCGAATGGATCATCCGAAGGCGAACCATCGGATATTGATCAAGACAACGGACCGACAATTTTTGCCAAAGGTCCGGCTTGCTGCAGGCTTCTTCTTAATTTCGAACCATGTCACAACAACAACCCAATCCTCAGAGTATGCGCCGCATCCTCATTCTTACGCTCGTCTTAGCTCCAATCTTGCTCCTCGGCGGATCTGTCACAGTTACCATTCCTTCAGGACACGCCGGGCTGCTCTTCCAAACCTTCGGACAAGGTGTCGACCCAGAAGCGAAGCCGATGAATTCCGGCTTCCACTTCAAGGCACCGTGGAACAAGGTGTACACGTACGAAATTCGCCAGAAAGAACGGCTCGAACACCTCGAGGTCCTGAGCTCCAACCTGCTCAAGATCGAGATGGATGTGACCGTATTCTATCAGCCCGATATCAATTCACTTGCGCTATTGGAGATTGAACGTGGCAAAAACTTCGAACAGAAGGTCGTTGTTCCCGCCATGCGTTCCGTGGCACGTGAAGTCATCGCCAAGTATTTACCGGAAGAGTTCAACACCACGCGGCGTGATGAAATTCAAAAGGAAATCGATGCGCGGATGCGCGAAAAATTGTCTGAGAACTACCTCACACTGAATGACGTACTGATCCGAAACATTCAGCTTCCACGCAAACTCGAGGAGGCAATTGAACGCAAATTGCAACAGGAACAAGAATCACTGGAATATGAGGATCGCTTGGAAAAAGCCAGCAAAGATGCCGCTCGCATGCGAGTCGAAGCTGAGGGCATCCGAGATTATCAGGAAATCGTTGCGAGAGGCATCAGCAAAGAATTGCTCAAATGGAAGGGAATTGAAGCGACATCGGCGTTGGCTAGCAGTCCAAATTCCAAAGTCGTGGTCATCGGAAACGCAGAAGACGGCTTGCCCTTGATCCTCGGAGGCAACTGATTGACCCGAGTTTTTTGCATAAAAAAACCGCCCTTGGAGGCGGTTTTTTTATGGGCTGCTTTTCCAGCCTATTCAAACTTCAACTTACGCTTCTACAAAAAGCCCTTTGGCCTTGGATTGCGCAATCGCTGCTTTCAATCCAATTTTGTTGATGGTACGCATCGCTGAAGTGGACACGCGCAACGTCACGTAAGTGCCGTCTTCCGGATTGAAGAATCGCTTCTTCTGCAGGTTGGGGTAAAAAGTTCGTTTGGTACGACGCTTCGAGTGAGAAACGTTGTTTCCTACCATTACTTTCTTACCAGTGAGTTGACATATGCGGCTCATAGCGTTGCTTTTTCGGACGGCAAAGAAACGAAAGAAAATCCAGCCATCCAACCGTTTGCAGGAACTTCATCGCATTTATTTTGCGGTTCGAATGATCCAAGCCAGCGCTTCTCGCACGCTCCTTTCGATGTTGCGAGTCCGGTTGTTGCCAACGTTCAGGCATTTGGACTCCACTCCTTCGGGACCTGCCAGCGCCATCCATACCGTTCCCACCGGTTTTTCAATGGATCCACCTGAAGGTCCAGCCACCCCTGAAGTGGCCAACGCATAGTCCGTTCCCAATCGTTCTTTTGCTCCTTCAGCCATTTGACGAACCACGGCTTCACTAACCGCTCCATGAAACTCCAAGGATTTTTCCGACACTCCGAGAAGGGATTGTTTGATTCGATTGTCATACGCCACCACCGATCCCAAAAACATCGCACTGCTGCCCGGAACAGCCGTAATGCTCGCTGCGATCGCTCCGCCTGTGCAAGATTCGGCTGTGGCGAGGGTTGCCTTTCGTTCTGTCAAGCATCGGACAACTGCAGCGCCCAAAGCCTCATCTTGATCCGAAACAACGTGATCCCCTGCCAATGCCAGGAAAGCAACCAGGGCAGACTCGACCTGGTTCTTTGCGATTTCGGCATCGGCGTGTACACTGCCTAGTCGCACCCGCACCTGGCCAGGCGCAGGAAGGTAGGCAATGGACACCCCGCGGGATTCCAACCCCTCCTCCCAATCCCACACAAGTTCACTCAGGTAACTTTCACCTACGCCTTGGGTCAAAATCGTCCGGTGGTAACGGGTTGGTAAATCCCAATGCTCATCCACTCTTGGCAAAACCTCTTCCTCCATTAACCCTTTCATCTCATAAGGGACACCCGGCATGCTCACCACTACTTTTTGATCGGCTGCACGCTCAAACCACATTCCCATCGCAGTTCCTCTGGGGTTGATCAGTACATCGCACGATTCGGGCAACATCGCCTGGTGTCGATTCACTTCCAACATCTCAAATCCTCGGCCTGCGAACCAATTCGTAATCCGCAGGAGCACCGCTTCATCCATCACAAGGTCAGTGCCAAAATAATCCGCCAATGTTTCCTTGGTAATATCGTCTCGGGTCGGACCCAAGCCACCGGTCACAAGGACGAAATCGACCCGTGCAAGCGATTCATCCAACGCAGCCCGAATCGCATCAGCCTCGTCCGAAATGGAGGTGATCCGGTGTACCCGAATGCCATGTGCTGCGAGCTGCATTCCCATCCAAGCCGAATTGGTATCAACGGTCTGGCCCAACAGCAATTCGTCTCCAATGGTGATGATTTCCGCTAACATGCCGCAAAACTAATCCGGTCGGCGAGCGATGATTAAAAAAGACGCATAAAAAAAGCCCCTCACCGAAGCGAGGGGCTTAAATACCTTGTTCAGAGGAATCACTGAATGGCCAAGCGGACCACGGCGTGATGATCGCCTTGTGCGATATTCACCAAATAAATTCCGGGTGCCCAATGACTGGTTTCCAACTTCTCTACCATGGCAGTGGTCTGCATGGAAAGAACCCGCTGACCCGTCGCACTCCATACATCGATCTGATGCGCGCCTGGTCGATTGATCACCAACTCCACTTGGTCATCCGCCGGATTCGGGAACAAATTAATGTCTGAAGGATCAATGGGTTCGGCGATACCTACCCAATCTTCAAATTCGAGATCGGCGCAGTCTCCTAAGTCATCTGTTGGGACACGCAAGTGCACGATGTCATTGATGTCAATAGGATCTTCATCTCCACGAACGTGCAATCCTGGCTCGAAATCACGCTGATAGATGATCTCCAACTTACCATTGACAACGTCTGGAGCGATCGAACCAAATACCGCTTCATATCCGTCGAAGTCAATATCTGGAGTGAGGTCACAAGCATCTTCCGTATTCCATGTTACCCCGCCGTCCATGCTGTGCACCACGAACTGGTGGCGGTAATTCTGAGCACCCGTGGAGAAGTTCTCCATGATGGCCGAATACGTGATGTACATTTTGCCATATGCATCCGTCGCAATAGATGGGAAAGCTGCACAGCCTACGAAGTAAGCCGCGATTTCATCAAAGTCCAAGGTGCCACTTTCATCGTAATCAAATGAATAAGCGATGATTTGTGCACTATCCGCTCCCATGGATTCATTCCAATACGCCAATCCGTTTGTTCCAGGGAAATAGCTCGTGGTGCCGTCGATTGTATCGGCATCCATGTAATACATCGATCCGAAAGAGACGTGCACTTGGCCATAGCCGTCGATGTGAACATCACCCGCACCATCGGCATTGAAAAACTCTTGGAACAACCCATCTTCGATGTCGTCCTCACCGATTTCTGGCACGCCCATATCAACATCGTACAAATCGACTGGGAAATCGACGAGCAACTGCTTCTCCCATGTGTCTCCGTTGTCCTGGGAAATCATGACAAACGAATCACTGAAATCATTGAAGGCTGCGAAAGCAACCGTATTGCCGCGTGCATGAATGGCGTATGTATCGCCGCTGAACCCAAAGAATTGGGTACTATCGAGTTCTGGAAAAACATGGTCAATCATGTCCCATGAGTCCCCTCCGTCCTGTGAACGGTAATAGACAAGGGCACCGTCTTGACCGCCATAAAAAGCACCGCCATTGGCTTCGGGAGTGGTCACACAGATTACGTGCAGTGAATTTCCATCTTCTCCACCTGCAGCCATACGAGGCCACAATTTCCCAACAGCTATGTCACTGGGGATTGACGCCTCACTCCATGCGTCGCCTGTCGCTGCGTCCCGCCACGCCATGTGCAATGGCGTATCGATTCCAGGGTGGCTCACGACCACCTCACGGCCGTTGCCTGTATGCACGATGGAAGGCCATCCAATTCGAGTAGACTCAATGCGCTCGTAGGCAATCTCGCCCCAAACCTCGCCATCATAAAAGTTATAACCGGTGCCACGGTCGTCGAATGGCGTCAATTGCAAACTCATCGTCCACGCCGCAGAAATTGCTTCCGCCCCACCTGCCATTCGGTCATCAATTGCCGCATTGGATTGCAAATCGTATTGGGTGTAACCGATTACTTGTCGCTCAACGATCATTTCACGGGACATCACATGCTCGATATCCAGCGTTGACTCTCCTTCCAGCGGCTGCTGTGGGCGATCGGAAAAATCTGCAACTGCCATCGTGGGCATTGGAGCTGCCGTGCGCAAGGCCGGAGCTAATTGCGGAATGTCATGCAACAACTGCGCCCCGGGGGTCGCAGAGGATTGTGCCTTTCCTGAAGATACAAATTAGCCTAAAGCTAAGGC